>NZ_JAAGPQ010000035.1:0-79607 GCF_017104985.1 Paraburkholderia sp. Ac-20342
CCCGTCATGCCTGATGACCATAGCGAGTCGGTCCCACCCCTTCCCATCCCGAACAGGACCGTGAAACGACTCCACGCCGATGATAGTGCGGATTGCCCGTGTGAAAGTAGGTAATCGTCAGGCTCCTTCTTGGCCAAAAACCCCACCCATTGCGGTGGGGTTTTTCCGTTTACGAAAGACCTGAAATCGCTGCATATAAGTGAGAACGGTGGGTTTGGAATGGTCAAGCAAGCCTTGACAAAAAGATGTTGTTCCCCCATAATCGTCAGTTCTCTGCGGAGGGGTGCCCGAGTGGCTAAAGGGGGCAGACTGTAAATCTGTTGGCTTACGCCTACGTTGGTTCGAATCCAACCTCCTCCACCAGAATGCAAGTTGTAGCAGTTGTTGGGAATCCATGATCGTTGCGGGTGTAGCTCAATGGTAGAGCAGAAGCCTTCCAAGCTTACGACGAGGGTTCGATTCCCTTCACCCGCTCCAGTGACACGGAAGTAGCGCCCATGTGGCTCAGTGGTAGAGCACTCCCTTGGTAAGGGAGAGGTCGGCAGTTCGATCCTGCCCATGGGCACCAGAAGTATTCAGTGATTGTTTGCGCCCAGCGCAACGTACGGAAAATCCTCTTAGGAGTCGAAAATGGCCAAGGGTAAGTTTGAGCGGACCAAGCCGCACGTGAACGTGGGCACGATCGGTCACGTTGACCACGGCAAGACCACGCTGACGGCGGCGATCACGACGGTTCTGACGCAGAAGTTCGGCGGCGAAGCGAAGGCATACGACCAGATCGATGCAGCGCCGGAAGAAAAGGCACGTGGTATTACGATCAACACCGCGCACGTCGAGTACGAAACGGCAAACCGCCACTACGCACACGTCGACTGCCCGGGCCACGCCGACTACGTGAAGAACATGATCACGGGCGCAGCGCAGATGGACGGCGCAATCCTGGTGTGCTCGGCCGCAGACGGCCCGATGCCGCAAACGCGTGAGCACATCCTGCTGGCGCGTCAGGTTGGCGTTCCGTACATCATCGTGTTCCTGAACAAGTGCGACATGGTGGACGACGCTGAGCTGCTGGAGCTCGTCGAGATGGAAGTGCGCGAACTTCTGTCGAAGTACGACTTCCCGGGCGACGACACGCCGATCATCAAGGGTTCGGCCAAGCTGGCGCTGGAAGGCGACAAGGGCGAACTGGGCGAAGTGGCGATCATGAGCCTGGCCGACGCGCTGGACACGTACATCCCGACGCCGGAGCGCGCGGTTGACGGTTCGTTCCTGATGCCGGTGGAAGACGTGTTCTCGATCTCGGGTCGCGGCACGGTGGTGACGGGTCGCGTCGAGCGCGGCATCATCAAGGTCGGCGAGGAAATCGAGATCGTCGGTATCCGCGCAACGGCCAAGACGACCTGCACGGGCGTGGAAATGTTCCGCAAGCTGCTCGACCAGGGGCAGGCAGGCGACAACGTGGGTATCCTGCTGCGCGGCACGAAGCGTGAAGACGTGGAGCGTGGTCAGGTTCTGGCGAAGCCGGGTTCGATCAACCCGCACACGCACTTCACGGCAGAGGTGTACGTGCTGAGCAAGGATGAAGGCGGCCGCCACACGCCGTTCTTCAACAACTACCGTCCGCAGTTCTACTTCCGTACGACGGACGTGACGGGTTCGATCGAGCTGCCGAAGGACAAGGAAATGGTGATGCCGGGCGACAACGTGTCGATCACGGTGAAGCTGATCAACCCGATCGCGATGGAAGAAGGTCTGCGTTTCGCAATTCGCGAAGGCGGTCGTACGGTCGGCGCTGGTGTCGTCGCCAAGATCATCGAGTAACGCCAGATAGTTCTCGATAATCGGTTGTATCGGGGTTGGCGGTGTCGTCAGCCCCAAATGGTTTAGGGGTATAGCTCAACTGGCAGAGCGTCGGTCTCCAAAACCGAAGGTTGGGGGTTCGATTCCCTCTGCCCCTGCCAACTATTGCGCCGTAGTGGCGCTTCGTTAAGGTGTTATGGCGAATCCTTCCGTCGAAACTGTAAATACATCTGGCGACAAGTTGATGTTGATCGCGGGTGTATTGCTGGTCTTGGCCGGGTTCGTGGGGTTCTTCTGGCTGAGTGGCCAGGAATGGTACATCCGCGGAGCCGCCTTGGCTGTTGGTGCGATCGCGGGTGTCGCAGTCGGTCTTCTCTCAGTGCCTGGCAAGGGTTTTATCGCTTTCGCCAAAGACTCGTACAAAGAAGTTCGTAAGGTTGTTTGGCCTACCCGTAAAGAGGCTACTCAGACAACGCTTGTAGTGTTCGGCTTTGTGGTCGTGATGGCGATTTTTCTCTGGGTTTGCGATAAATCCATTGAGTGGGCGATTTTCTCGGTGATTCTGGGTTGGAAATGATATGAGCGATACACCGGCATCCCCGAGCGGCAAACGTTGGTACGTGGTGCACGCCTACTCCGGCATGGAGAAGAGCGTGCAACGAGCGCTTCAGGAGCGCATCGAGCGTGCCGGTATGCAGGACCAGTTTGGCCAGATCCTTGTTCCGACTGAAGAAGTCGTCGAGGTGAAAGGTGGTCACAAATCAGTGACGGAGCGTCGTTTCTTCCCCGGCTATGTGCTGGTGGAAATGGAAATGACAGACGAAACGTGGCATCTCGTAAAAAATACGGCAAAGGTGACCGGTTTTGTCGGTGGGGCGCGCAATCGCCCGAGCCCGATTTCTCCTCGGGAAGTTGAAAAAATCATGTCGCAGATGCAGGAAGGCGTGGAGAAGCCGCGTCCGAAGACCCTGTTTGAAGTAGGCGAGATGGTGCGGGTGAAGGAAGGCCCATTCACTGATTTCAACGGCAGCGTCGAAGAAGTGAACTACGAAAAGTCGCGAGTCCGTGTTTCCGTTACGATCTTCGGCCGCGCAACGCCGGTTGAGTTGGAATTCGGCCAGGTCGAAAAGTTGTAATCCAGAATTTTACGGAACGCGCCGCTCGGTGCGTTCCGTATTTCGCGCTTACGGCCCGCGTAATGGTCGTTGAGGAGCGTAACTAGCTAGTTTTTCAGCGAACACGCGCTACTACTCACTGAACGTCCACATACACGTCGGCGTTCCAAAGAGGTTCTCAAGATGGCAAAGAAAATCATCGGCTTTATCAAGCTGCAGATTCCTGCAGGTAAAGCCAACCCGTCGCCGCCGGTCGGTCCGGCACTGGGCCAGCGCGGCCTGAATATCATGGAGTTCTGCAAGGCGTTCAACGCGCAGACTCAAGCAATGGAACCGGGCCTGCCGATTCCGGTCGTGATCACGGCATTCGCGGACAAGAGCTTCACGTTCGTGCTGAAGACGCCGCCGGCCACGGTTCTGATCAAGAAGGCAGCGAAGATCGACAAGGGTTCGAGCAAGCCGCATACCGACAAGGTCGGCAAGATCACCCGTGCTCAAGCTGAAGATATCGCCAAGACCAAGATGCCCGATCTGACGGCTGCTGATCTGGACGCAGCGGTTCGCACGATCGCTGGTAGCGCCCGCTCGATGGGCATCACCGTGGAGGGCGTGTAAATGGCCAAGCTTTCGAAACGTCTGCAAGCATTTGCAGCAAAGGTTGATCGTCAGAAGCTCTACCCGCTCGAAGACGCTCTGTCGCTCGTGAAGGAGTGCGCAAGCGCGAAGTTCGACGAATCGATCGACGTCGCGGTGCAACTCGGCATCGACGCGAAGAAGTCGGATCAAGTGGTTCGTGGCTCGGTCGTGCTGCCCGCTGGTACGGGTAAGTCGGTTCGCGTCGCGGTGTTCGCGCAAGGTGAAAAGGCTGAGCAGGCTCGTGCAGCCGGTGCGGACGTCGTCGGTATGGAAGACTTGGCTGAACAGGTTAAGGCCGGCAACCTGAACTTCGACATCGTGATTGCCTCGCCGGACACGATGCGTATCGTCGGTACGCTCGGTCAGATCCTCGGCCCGCGCGGTCTGATGCCGAACCCGAAGGTCGGCACGGTCACGCCGGATGTCGCGACCGCAGTCAAAAACGCCAAGGCTGGTCAGGTGCAATTCCGTGTCGACAAGGCCGGTATCATCCACGCCACGATCGGCCGTGCTTCGTTCGAAGCAACTGCTCTGCGTACCAACCTGAATGCTCTGATCGACGCGCTGCAAAAGGCGAAGCCGGCAACGAGCAAGGGTGTGTACCTGCGCAAGGTCGCTCTGTCGAGCACGATGGGTGTGGGCGTTCGCGTCGATCAAGCGTCGATCGCAGCGCAGTAATGAATTTCATCGCCCTGACGTAAGTCGGGGTGGTCTATAAGGGCTTTGGGCGGTTGCAAGGTGGCAGTCTGCATCGCGCAACCGGTTGTCAAAGACCGTTGGCGGGCCCGCAGCAGGTAGGCGAGTCCTTAATGTAAAGCCAACGCAGATGGCGAACCCGAAAAAGTTTGTGGTGATGAAACCGTTGGATGTCCGCAGCAATGCGGGTGTCGGGCGGTCGAAATACTCCTGACTGGTCGGACGCCGTTATTGAACGCGGTACACAAGGCGCACGCCGCGTGTATCGAATCTGGAGGTTAACCGTGCCACTCAACAAAGAAAGCAAGCAGGCCGTCGTCGCTGAGGTTGCCGCGCAAGTCGCGAAAGCTCAGACCGTGGTTCTGGCTGAGTATCGTGGAATCGCGGTTGGCGATCTGACCAAGCTGCGCGCGAAAGCGCGTGAGCAACAGGTTTATCTTCGCGTGTTGAAGAACACGCTGGCGCGTCGCGCTGTCGAAGGTACGCCGTTTGCTCCGCTGGCAGAGCAGATGACTGGCCCCTTGATCTACGGCATCTCCGAAGATGCAAT
The DNA here is from genome assembly GCF_017104985.1 of Paraburkholderia sp. Ac-20342. Taxonomy (NCBI): domain Bacteria; kingdom Pseudomonadati; phylum Pseudomonadota; class Betaproteobacteria; order Burkholderiales; family Burkholderiaceae; genus Paraburkholderia; species Paraburkholderia sp. Ac-20342. The sequence goes on from NZ_JAAGPQ010000035.1 coordinate 4,798, forward strand.
TGCTGCTGCCAAGGTCGTCAATGACTTCAGCAAGAGCAATGACAAGTTGATCATCAAGGCTGGTTCCTACGAAGGCAAGGTGATGGACAAGGCTGGCGTGCAAGCGCTGGCAAACATCCCGAGCCGCGAAGAACTGCTCTCCAAGCTGCTGTTCGTCATGCAGGCTCCTGTTTCTGGCTTCGCGCGTGCTCTGGCCGCGCTGGCAGAGAAGAAACAAGGCGAAGAAACCGCTGCGTAACGTACATCAGTCGAGCGTAATTGATCGCTGGCTGTATCCGAATTCAATTTAGGAGTATTTCAAATGGCAATCGCAAAAGAAGACATCCTCGAAGCCGTAGGCTCGATGTCGGTTCTGGAACTGAACGAGCTGGTTAAGGCGTTCGAAGAAAAGTTTGGCGTGTCGGCAGCTGCTGTTGCAGTGGCAGGCCCGGCAGGCGCAGGCGGCGGCGCTGCTGCTGCTGAAGAGCAGACCGAATTCACGGTCATCCTGGCTGAAACCGGCGCAAACAAGGTTTCGGTCATTAAGGCTGTTCGCGAACTGACGGGTCTCGGCCTGAAGGAAGCGAAGGATCTGGTCGATGGCGCACCGAAGCCCGTCAAGGAAGCGGTGCCCAAGGCTGCTGCTGAAGAAGCCAAGAAGAAGCTGGAAGAAGCTGGCGCGAAGGTTGAAATCAAGTAAGTTTCAACGCGCTGTGCGAAGGCTGGCGGTTTTTCACCGCCGGCCTTTTTGTGCTTTGTGGGGCTTGCGTTTTTGTGGGTTTGTTCCGGCAAGAACGTGATTCCCAGAAGCCAAAGAAAATCGCCAATCGGCAACATTGACCGGCGTTTCTCTTTGTCTTCTGAAGCGACTGCAGAAGGCAAGTTTGGTCGGGTAGCGGGCAACACAGGCATCCGCTGCCGTCAGCCAGCGGTTGGTAGCGGCCAACCACCAAGCTTCTAGGCTCGTTCAAGCCATTGGACGGCCATCGGGTCTCAGTCGGTGAACACTCGGGTTGTCTCATCAAGGTATCCTGCCTCGACAACTATGCCCGCCGTGATTCGGAGATCGTATGCAATATTCCTTCACCGAGAAGAAGCGTATTCGCAAGAGTTTCGCGAAACGCCCCATCGTTCACCAAGTACCTTTCCTGCTGGCTACCCAGCTTGAATCATTCAGCACGTTTCTGCAAGCAGACACGTCTTCGACGCAGCGTAAGCCGGAAGGCCTGCAAGCTGCGTTCACGTCCGTTTTCCCGATCGTTTCGCATAACGGCTTCGCTCGTCTCGAATTCGTCAGCTACATGCTGTCGCCGCCGGCATTCAACATCAAGGAATGTCAGCAGCGCGGTCTGACGTACTGCTCGGCGCTGCGCGCCAAGGTGCGTCTGGTGCTGCTCGACAAGGAGTCGCCGAGCAAGCCGGTCGTCAAGGAAGTCAAGGAACAGGAAGTGTACATGGGCGAAATTCCGCTCATGACGCCGACCGGTTCGTTCGTCATCAACGGCACGGAACGTGTGATCGTTTCGCAGCTGCATCGTTCGCCGGGCGTGTTCTTCGAGCACGACAAGGGCAAGACGCACAGCTCGGGCAAGCTGCTGTTTTCGGCACGTATCATTCCTTACCGCGGTTCGTGGCTCGATTTCGAGTTCGACCCGAAGGACGTGCTGTACTTCCGTGTCGACCGTCGCCGCAAGATGCCGGTCACGATCCTGCTGAAGGCCATCGGCCTCACGCCGGAACAGATCCTCGCCAACTTCTTCGTGTTCGACAATTTCACGCTGATGCCGGAAGGCGCGCAGATGGAGTTCGTACCGGAGCGTCTGCGTGGTGAAGTTGCGCGTTTCGACATCACGGACCGCGATGGCAACGTGATCGTCCAGAAGGACAAGCGGATCAACGCCAAGCACATCCGCGATCTCGACAACGCGAAGACCAAGTTCATCTCGGTGCCGGAAGACTATCTGCTCGGCCGCGTGCTGGCGAAGAACGTCGTCGACGGCGACACCGGCGAAGTCATCGCGAATGCGAACGACGAAGTCACCGAAACCGTCCTCGAGAAGCTGCGCGAAGCGAAGATCAAGGACATCCAGGCGCTCTACACGAACGATCTGGACCAGGGTCCGTACATCTCGTCGACGCTGCGCATCGACGAAACGGCGGACAAGATGGCCGCCCGCATCGCGATCTACCGCATGATGCGCCCGGGCGAGCCGCCGACCGAAGAAGCGGTCGAGGCATTGTTCAACCGTCTGTTCTACAGCGAAGAAGCGTACGACCTGTCGAAGGTGGGTCGTATGAAGTTCAACCGCCGCGTCGGCCGTGACGAAATCGTCGGCCCGATGACGCTGCAGGACGACGACATCCTCGCGACGATCAAGATCCTCGTCGAGCTGCGCAACGGCAAGGGCGAAGTGGACGACATCGACCACCTCGGCAACCGTCGCGTGCGTTGCGTCGGCGAACTCGCGGAAAACCAGTTCCGCGCGGGTCTCGTGCGTGTCGAACGTGCCGTGAAGGAACGCCTCGGCCAGGCCGAAAGCGAAAACCTGATGCCGCACGATCTGATCAACTCGAAGCCGATTTCGTCGGCGATCCGCGAGTTCTTCGGTTCGTCGCAGCTGTCGCAGTTTATGGATCAGACCAACCCGCTGTCGGAAATCACGCACAAGCGTCGTGTTTCCGCACTGGGCCCGGGCGGTCTGACGCGCGAGCGCGCAGGCTTTGAAGTCCGCGACGTGCATCCGACCCACTACGGCCGCGTGTGCCCGATTGAAACGCCGGAAGGTCCGAACATCGGTCTGATCAACTCGCTCGCTCTGTACGCGCACCTGAACGAATACGGCTTCCTCGAAACGCCGTATCGCAAGGTGACGGACGGCAAGGTGACCGACCAGATCGACTATCTGTCGGCGATCGAAGAAGGCCGTTACGTGATCGCTCAGGCGAACGCGGCGGTGGCCGACGACGGTACGCTGACCGACGAACTCGTGTCGTCGCGTGAAGCGGGCGAAACGCTGATGGTCACGCCGGACCGCATCCAGTACATGGACGTGGCGCCGTCGCAGATCGTGTCGGTTGCAGCTTCGCTGATTCCGTTCCTCGAGCACGACGACGCGAACCGCGCGTTGATGGGCTCGAACATGCAGCGTCAAGCCGTGCCGTGTCTGCGTCCGGAGAAGCCGGTCGTCGGTACGGGCATCGAGCGCACCGTGGCGGTCGACTCGGGCACGACGGTTCAGGCACTGCGCGGCGGTGTGGTCGATTACGTCGACGCGGGCCGTATCGTGATTCGCGTGAACGACGACGAAGCGGTTGCGGGTGAAGTCGGTGTCGACATCTACAACCTGATCAAGTACACGCGTTCGAACCAGAACACGAACATCAACCAGCGTCCGATCGTGAAGATGGGCGACAAGGTTGCGCGCGGCGACGTGCTGGCTGACGGCGCATCGACCGATCTGGGCGAGCTCGCGCTCGGCCAGAACATGCTGATCGCGTTCATGCCGTGGAACGGCTACAACTTCGAAGACTCGATCCTGATCTCGGAAAAGGTCGTGGCCGACGACCGTTACACGTCGATCCACATCGAAGAACTGAACGTCGTGGCACGCGACACGAAGCTCGGACCGGAAGAAATCACGCGCGACATCTCGAACCTCGCGGAAGTGCAGCTTGGCCGTCTCGACGAGTCGGGCATCGTGTACATCGGCGCGGAAGTCGAAGCGGGCGACGTGCTGGTCGGCAAGGTCACGCCGAAGGGCGAAACCCAGCTGACGCCGGAAGAAAAGCTGCTGCGCGCGATTTTCGGCGAGAAGGCCTCGGACGTGAAGGACACGTCGCTGCGCGTGCCGTCGGGCATGAGCGGCACCGTGATCGACGTGCAGGTGTTCACGCGCGAAGGCATCCAGCGCGACAAGCGCGCGCAACAGATCATCGACGATGAACTGAAGCGCTATCGCCTCGACCTGAACGACCAGCTGCGTATCGTGGAAGGCGATGCGTTCCAGCGTCTCGCGCGCATGCTCGAAGGCAAGGTGGCGAACGGCGGTCCGAAGAAGCTCGCGAAGGGCACGAAGATCGAGCGCGCATACCTCGAAGATCTGGACCACTACCACTGGTTCGACATCCGCCTCGCGGACGAAGAAGCAGCGGCCCAGCTCGAAGCGATCAAGAACTCGATCGAAGAGAAGCGTCACCAGTTCGACCTCGCGTTCGAAGAGAAGCGCAAGAAGCTCACGCAAGGCGACGAACTGCCGCCGGGCGTGCTGAAGATGGTCAAGGTGTATCTGGCGGTGAAGCGCCGCCTGCAGCCTGGCGACAAGATGGCAGGCCGTCACGGTAACAAGGGTGTCGTGTCGAAGATCGTGCCGATCGAAGACATGCCGTACATGGCCGACGGCCGTCCGGCCGACGTCGTGCTGAATCCCCTCGGCGTGCCGTCGCGGATGAACGTGGGTCAGGTTCTCGAAGTACATCTGGGTTGGGCCGCGAAGGGTCTCGGCTGGCGTATCGGCGAAATGCTGCAGCGTCAGGCGAAGATTGCCGAACTGCGCGAATTCCTGATCAAGATCTACAACGAGTCGGGCCGCGCCGAAGAGCTGGACAGCTTCAGCGACGACGAAATCCTCGAGCTGGCGAAGAACCTGCGCGAAGGCGTGCCGTTCGCCACGCCGGTGTTCGACGGTGCGACGGAAGAAGAAATGTCGCGCGCGCTGGATCTGGCATTCCCGGACGACATCGCACAGAACCTCGGCATGACGCCGTCGAAGAACCAGGTGCGTCTGTACGACGGCCGCACGGGCGAGATGTTCGAACGTACGGTGACGGTCGGCTACATGCACTACCTGAAGCTGCACCACCTGGTCGACGACAAGATGCACGCGCGTTCCACGGGCCCGTACTCGCTCGTCACGCAGCAGCCGCTGGGTGGTAAGGCGCAATTCGGTGGCCAGCGTTTCGGTGAAATGGAAGTGTGGGCGCTCGAAGCGTACGGCGCATCCTACGTGCTGCAGGAAATGCTGACGGTGAAGTCGGACGACGTGACGGGCCGGACCAAGGTGTACGAAAACCTGGTCAAGGGCGATCACGTGATCGATGCCGGCATGCCTGAGTCGTTCAACGTGTTGGTGAAGGAAATCCGGTCGCTGGGTATCGACATCGACCTGGACCGGAACTAATCGGACTACTGGAGAGAAGCGATGAAAGCTTTGCTCGATCTATTCAAGCAAGTCCAACAACCTGAAGTTTTCGACGCGATCAAGATCGGTCTGGCCTCGCCGGACAAGATCCGTTCGTGGTCGTTCGGTGAAGTCAAGAAGCCGGAAACCATCAACTACCGCACGTTCAAGCCGGAGCGCGATGGTCTGTTCTGCGCGAAGATTTTCGGTCCGATCAAGGACTACGAATGCCTTTGCGGCAAGTACAAGCGCCTGAAGCACCGCGGCGTGATCTGCGAGAAGTGCGGCGTCGAAGTGACGCTCGCGAAGGTGCGTCGCGAGCGGATGGGCCACATTGAGCTGGCCTCGCCGGTCGCGCACATCTGGTTCCTGAAGTCGCTGCCGTCGCGTCTGGGCATGGTGCTCGACATGACGCTGCGCGACATCGAGCGCGTGCTGTACTTCGAAGCATATGTGGTGATCGATCCAGGCATGACGCCGCTCAAAGCGCGCCAGATCATGACCGAAGAGGATTACTACAACAAGGTCGAGGAATACGGCGACGAATTCCGTGCCGAAATGGGCGCGGAAGGTATTCGCGAACTGCTGCGCGCGATCAACATCGACGAGCAGGTCGAGCTGCTGCGCACGGAACTGCGCAACACCGGTTCCGAAGCGAAGATCAAGAAGTACGCGAAGCGCCTGAAGGTGCTCGAGGCGTTCCAGCGTTCGGGCATCAAGCCGGACTGGATGGTTCTCGAAGTGCTGCCGGTGCTGCCGCCGGAACTGCGTCCGCTCGTGCCGCTCGACGGCGGCCGTTTCGCGACGTCGGACCTGAACGACCTGTATCGCCGCGTCATCAACCGTAACAACCGGTTGAAGCGTCTGCTTGAGCTGAAGGCGCCTGAAATCATCGTCCGCAACGAAAAGCGGATGCTGCAGGAAGCTGTCGACTCGCTGCTCGACAACGGCCGTCGCGGCAAGGCGATGACCGGCGCGAACAAGCGTCCGCTGAAGTCGCTCGCCGACATGATCAAGGGTAAGGGCGGTCGTTTCCGTCAGAACCTGCTCGGTAAGCGCGTCGACTACTCGGGCCGTTCGGTGATCGTGGTCGGCCCGACGCTGAAGCTGCACCAGTGCGGCCTGCCGAAGCTGATGGCGCTCGAACTGTTCAAGCCGTTCATCTTCAACAAGCTCGAAGTGATGGGTGTCGCGACCACCATCAAGGCTGCGAAGAAGGAAGTCGAGAACCAGACGCCGGTCGTGTGGGACATCCTCGAAGAGGTGATCCGCGAGCATCCGGTCATGCTGAACCGTGCGCCGACGCTGCACCGTCTCGGCATCCAGGCTTTCGAGCCGGTACTGATCGAGGGTAAGGCAATCCAGCTGCACCCGCTCGTTTGCGCGGCGTTCAACGCCGACTTCGACGGTGACCAGATGGCCGTTCACGTGCCGCTGTCGCTCGAAGCGCAGATGGAAGCGCGCACGCTGATGCTGGCGTCGAACAACGTGCTGTTCCCGGCCAACGGCGATCCGTCGATCGTGCCGTCGCAGGATATCGTGCTCGGCTTGTACTACGCGACGCGTGAAGCAGTGAACGGCAAGGGCGAAGGCCTGACGTTCACGGGCGTGTCGGAAGTGCTGCGCGCCTACGAGAACAAGGAAGTCGAGCTGGCCTCGCGCGTCAACGTGCGGATCACGGAAATGGTCCACAACGAAGACAAGTCGGAAGGCGCGCCGGCGTTCGTGCCGAAGGTCACGCTGTACGCGACCACGGTCGGCCGCTCGATCCTGTCGGAAATCCTGCCGCCGGGTCTGCCGTTTTCGGTGCTGAACAAGCCGCTGAAGAAGAAGGAAATCTCGCGTCTCATCAACACCGCGTTCCGCAAGTGCGGTCTGCGCGAGACGGTGATTTTCGCCGACCAGCTGATGCAGTCGGGCTTCCGCCTCGCCACGCGTGCCGGTATTTCGATCTGCGTCGACGACATGCTCGTGCCGCCGCAGAAGGAAACCATCGTCGGCGACGCTGCGAAGAAGGTGAAGGAATACGACCGTCAGTACATGTCGGGTCTCGTCACCGCGCAGGAACGCTACAACAACGTGGTCGACATCTGGTCGGCAACGTCGGAAGCGGTCGGCAAGGCGATGATGGAGCAACTGTCGACGGAACCGGTCACGGACCGCGACGGCAACGCAACGCGTCAGGAGTCGTTCAACTCCATCTACATGATGGCCGACTCGGGCGCGCGCGGTTCCGCGGTTCAGATCCGTCAGCTGGCCGGTATGCGCGGCCTGATGGCGAAGCCGGACGGCTCGATCATCGAGACGCCGATTACGGCGAACTTCCGCGAAGGTCTGAACGTGTTGCAGTACTTCATCTCGACCCACGGTGCTCGTAAGGGTCTGGCTGATACGGCACTGAAGACCGCGAACTCGGGTTACCTGACGCGCCGTCTGGTCGACGTGACGCAGGATCTGGTCGTGGTCGAGAGCGATTGCGGCACGTCCAACGGCGTGGCGATGAAGGCGCTCGTGGAAGGCGGTGAAGTGGTCGAAGCGCTGCGTGACCGTATTCTGGGTCGCGTCGCGGTGGCTGACGTCGTCAATCCGGAATCGCAGGAAACGCTGTTCGAAACGGGCACGCTGCTCGACGAAGACGCGGTCGAGGAAATCGAACGCCTCGGCATCGACGAAGTGCGTGTGCGCACCCCGCTCACCTGCGAAACGCGCTACGGTCTGTGCGCGGCCTGCTACGGCCGCGACCTCGGCCGCGGCTCGTCGGTCAACGTTGGCGAAGCGGTCGGCGTGATCGCGGCGCAGTCGATCGGTGAACCGGGCACGCAGCTCACGATGCGTACGTTCCACATCGGTGGTGCGGCGTCGCGTGCGGCGGTGGCTTCGTCGGTCGAAGCGAAGTCGAACGGTACGGTGCGTTTCACGGCGACGATGCGTTACGTCACGAATGCGAAGGGCGAGCAGATCGTCATCTCGCGTTCGGGCGAGGCGATGATCACCGACGATCACGGCCGCGAGCGCGAGCGTCACAAGGTGCCGTACGGCGCCACGCTGCTGCAGCTCGACGGCGCGCAGATCAAGGCCGGCACGCAACTGGCGACGTGGGATCCGATGACGCGTCCGATCATCACCGAGTACGGTGGTACGGTGAAGTTCGAGAACGTCGAGGAAGGCGTGACCGTCGCGAAGCAGATCGACGACGTGACGGGTCTGTCCACGCTCGTCGTGATCGACGTGAAGCGTCGCGGTTCGCAGGCCTCGAAGACGGTGCGTCCGCAGGTCAAGCTGCTCGACGCGAACGGCGAGGAAGTGAAGATCCCGAACACCGAGCACTCGGTGCAGATCGGCTTCCAGGTCGGCGCGCTGATTACCGTGAAGGACGGTCAGCAGGTGCAGGTCGGTGAAGTGCTCGCACGTATCCCGACCGAATCGCAGAAGACGCGTGACATTACCGGCGGTCTGCCGCGTGTGGCGGAACTGTTCGAAGCACGTTCGCCGAAGGACGCGGGTATCCTGGCGGAAGTCACGGGTACGACGTCGTTCGGTAAGGACACGAAGGGCAAGCAGCGTCTCGTTATCACGGACCTCGAGGGCAACCAGCACGAGTTCCTGATCGCGAAGGAAAAGCAGGTTCTGGTGCACGATGGTCAGGTCGTCAACAAGGGCGAAATGATCGTCGACGGACCGGCTGATCCGCACGACATCCTGCGTCTGCAGGGCGTCGAGGCGCTGTCGCGCTACATCGTGGACGAAGTGCAGGACGTGTACCGTCTGCAGGGCGTGAAGATTAACGACAAGCACATCGAAGTGATCGTGCGTCAGATGCTGCGCCGCGTGCAGATCGTCGACAACGGCGATACGCGTTTCATCCCGGGCGAACAGGTCGAGCGGTCGGACATGCTCGACGAGAACGACCGTATGATCGCGGAAGACAAGCGTCCGGCGACGTACGAAAACGTGCTGCTCGGTATCACGAAGGCGTCGCTGTCGACCGATTCGTTCATCTCTGCGGCGTCGTTCCAGGAAACGACCCGCGTGCTGACCGAAGCGGCGATCATGGGCAAGCGCGACGATCTGCGTGGCCTGAAGGAAAACGTGATCGTCGGCCGTCTGATTCCGGCCGGTACGGGTCTCGCGTTCCACAAGGCGCGCAAGAGCAAGGAACTGGCCGACCGCGAGCGTTTCGATCAGATCGCAGCGGAAGAGTCGTTCGAATTCGGTACGCCGGAAGCGCCGGCTGCCGAACAGCAGCACACGGGCGAGTAAGTGCGGGCGGCGTAAGCCGCCACGCTTGACAAGCCACGCAAGCCGCCCAGTTTCGACTGGGTGGCTTTTTTTATGTTTTTTGCGGATGCCATTGGCGTCATGCGCCGGCGCGAGCCTAGGCCGGATGGCTAAGGTTGTCGTAAAGCGCGGGCGCAGCACGCATGCGTTGGTAAAATTCGTGTCATCTGCCTTTGGCCGCCTCTCTCAAATTCATGTCCCGTCCGCTCGAAATCCTCAACGAAGTCTTTGGTTATCCCGCATTCAGAGGACAGCAGGGCGAAATTGTCGAGCACGTCGCCGACGGCGGCGATTGCCTCGTGCTGATGCCGACGGGTGGCGGTAAATCGCTCTGCTATCAGATTCCTTCGCTCGTGCGGCGCGAGCGCGGCTTCGGCACGGGCATCGTGGTGTCGCCGTTGATCGCACTGATGCAGGATCAGGTGGCGGCGCTGACGGAAGTCGGCGTGCGCGCCGCGTATCTGAACTCGACGCTGTCGAGCGCCGAGGCGATGGCCACGGAGCGTGCGCTGCGAGATGGCGACATCGATCTGCTGTACGTCGCGCCGGAACGGCTCATGACCCCGCGCTTCCAGGAGCTGCTGGAGCGCACGCGCATCGGCCTCTTCGCGATCGACGAGGCCCACTGCGTGTCGCAATGGGGGCACGATTTCCGGCCCGAATATATCCAGCTGTCGGTGCTGCATGAGCGCTTTCCGGATGTGCCGCGCATTGCGCTCACGGCCACGGCGGATGCGATCACGCGCGATGAAATCATTCACCGTCTCGCGCTTGAGGATGCGCGCGTGTTCGTGTCGAGCTTCGACCGGCCGAACATCCGCTATCGCATCGCCGAAAAGGACAATGCGCGTGCGCAGCTGCTCGACTTCATCCGCGCCGAGCATACGAAGCCGGACGGCACGACCGACGCGGGCGTCGTCTATTGCCTGTCGCGCCGCAAGGTCGAGGAAACGGCGGAGTGGCTCAAGGAAAAGGGCATGCGCGCGCTGCCTTACCACGCCGGCATGGAGTTCGAGGTGCGTCAGAAGCACCAGGAGATGTTCCAGCGCGAAGAGGGCATCGTGATGTGCGCGACGATCGCCTTCGGCATGGGCATCGACAAGCCCGACGTGCGGTTCGTCGCGCACCTCGATTTGCCGAAAAGCGTCGAGGGCTACTATCAGGAGACCGGCCGCGCGGGGCGCGACGGGATGCCCTCGAACGCGTGGATGGCCTACGGTCTTGGCGACGTCGTGCAGCAGCGCAAGATGATCGACGAGTCCGACGCCGACGAGGCGCACAAGCGCGTCCAGACTGGCAAGCTCGACGCGCTGCTCGGCCTGTGCGAAACCGCAACCTGCCGGCGGGTACGGCTGCTCGCGTACTTTGGCGAAACGAGCCAGCCCTGCGGCAACTGCGACAACTGTCTCGAACCGCCGCCCACGTGGGATGCGACGCGCGAGGCGCAGATGGCGCTGTCGTGCGTGTTCCGGGCGCAGCGGGCGAGTGGCTTCCACTTTGGTGCCGGTCATCTGATCGACATTCTGCGCGGCAATCGCAGCGAGAAAATCTTGCAACGCGGTCACGAGAAACTGACCACTTTCGGTATCGGCTCGGCGCTCGGTGAGCCGGAATGGCGCGCGGTGTTCCGCCAGCTCGTGGCGTTCGGCTATCTGACGGTCGACCACGAAGGCTTTGGCTCGCTCGTGCTGACCGAAGCGAGCAAGCCGGTGCTCAAGGGTGAGCAGAAGGTGACGATGCGCCGCTATGTGAAGCCGACCCGCACGCGCCAATCGTCCGGCCGCACGAGCGAGCGGGCCGATCCGACGATCGGCATGGGGCCGCTCGAGCGTTCCCGCTGGGAACGCCTGCGCGCATGGCGTACCGACACCGCGAAGAGCGATGGGGTGCCGGCGTATCTGATTTTCCACGATGCGACGCTCGCGGAAATTGCGCGTATCGGCCCCGATTCCATCGACGACCTGCGCGGTATTCCGGGCATGGGTGCCCGCAAACTCGACCGTTTCGGCCACGAATTGCTGCACGTCGTGGCCGCCGACTGACCGGTACGCGATCGTTTGGATTGATCAACAGGGGTGCGAAACATCGCAAGCTGTTGACTTCCTTAGTATTTTCGGAATATTATGCTAGGTTCCGGTTCTTGGGGTGTCTGCGCTCGGCTTCAATTTGTGCGCAGTCAGGCCATCCGGAAGTTCGATGCGCAGGCGTTTCCGCTTTGCCCGGAAACAGATGCGTCGATTTTGTTCAATTTCAGGAATAAACAATGCCAACCATCAATCAACTGGTTCGCAAAGGCCGCACGTCGGAAACGACGAAAAGCAAGAGCCCGGCCTTGCAGGACTGCCCCCAGCGTCGCGGCGTGTGCACCCGTGTGTACACGACGACGCCGAAGAAGCCGAACTCGGCACTCCGTAAGGTCGCCAAGGTTCGTCTGACGAACGGCTTCGAAGTCATTTCGTACATCGGTGGTGAAGGCCACAACCTGCAGGAACACTCGGTCGTGCTGATTCGCGGCGGCCGTGTGAAGGACTTGCCGGGTGTGCGTTACCACATGGTTCGCGGCTCGCTGGATACCCAGGGTGTCAAGGATCGTAAGCAGGCTCGCTCGAAGTACGGCGCGAAGCGTGCCAAGGCTGGCAAGTAATTAGCCGGTCACTCGTAGTTTCAGGTCGCCTGTCATGGCGGTAATAGCGATGGTGCCGGAATTGCCGGCGCTATCGAGTAAGTGGTCACCCGACCAGGCTGGTAAGTCTTAGGGATGAATCGGGTTAGTTGGTGGCCGCGGAGCTGAAATAGCTCCAACTGAAAAGGTAAAGGAAGAAACATGCCGCGTCGTCGCGAAGTCCCCAAGCGGGAAGTGTTGCCGGATCCGAAATTCGGTAACGTAGATGTAGCAAAATTCATGAACGTGCTGATGCTCTCCGGCAAGAAGTCGGTTGCCGAGCGTATCGTGTACGGCGCTTTCGAACAGATCCAGACCAAGGGTGGCAAGGACCCGCTGGAAGTGTTCACGGTGGCGCTCAACAACGTCAAGCCGGTGGTCGAAGTGAAGAGCCGCCGCGTTGGTGGTGCGAACTATCAGGTTCCGGTCGAAGTGCGTCCGTCGCGTCGTATGGCATTGGCGATGCGTTGGCTGCGTGAAGCCGCGAAGAAGCGCAGCGAGAAGTCGATGGCCCTGCGGCTGGCAGGTGAACTCTCCGAAGCGGCTGAAGGCCGCGGCGGCGCGATGAAGAAGCGCGACGAAGTTCACCGGATGGCAGAAGCCAACAAGGCGTTCTCGCACTTCCGTTTCTAAGCTTCCCGGTTCCGGGTTTAGCGAAAAACGGAAAGAAATTCCGGGCGGGTGCGCTTCCAGAGCGCCTCGCCCGTTTGTGTTACAGCGCGATGGGTATTTCTCGCATCGCGTCATCCCAATAGAGGATCAAAGTGGCTCGCAAGACACCTATCGAGCGCTACCGTAACATCGGTATCAGCGCTCACATCGACGCCGGCAAAACGACGACGACCGAGCGCATTCTGTTCTACACCGGCGTGAACCACAAGATTGGTGAAGTTCACGACGGCGCTGCCACCATGGACTGGATGGAGCAGGAGCAGGAACGCGGCATCACGATTACTTCCGCTGCTACCACGGCATTCTGGAAGGGCATGGCGGGCGACCGCGCCGAGCACCGCATCAACATTATCGACACCCCGGGCCACGTCGACTTCACGATTGAAGTCGAGCGCTCGATGCGCGTGCTCGACGGTGCCTGCATGGTGTACTGCGCCGTGGGTGGCGTGCAGCCCCAGTCGGAAACCGTGTGGCGTCAGGCTAACAAGTACAAGGTGCCCCGTCTCGCGTTCATCAACAAGATGGACCGTACCGGCGCGAACTTCTTCAAGGTCTACGACCAGCTCAAGCTGCGTTTGAAGGCGAATCCGGTTCCGGTCGTCGTGCCTATCGGCGCGGAAGAAAACTTCACGGGTGTCGTCGACCTGATGAAGATGAAGGCGATCATTTGGGACGACGCATCCCAGGGTACCAAGTTCTCGTACGAAGACATCCCGGCAGAACTCGTCGACACGTGCAACGAATGGCGTGAAAAGATGGTCGAAGCCGCGGCTGAAGCCAGCGAAGACATGATGAACAAGTACCTCGAGTCGGGCGAGCTGACCGAGGAAGAAATCATCAAGGGTCTGCGCGACCGTACGATCGCTTGCGAAATCCAGCCGATGCTGTGCGGCACCGCGTTCAAGAACAAGGGCGTGCAGCGCATGCTGGACGCCGTGCTCGACTTCCTGCCGTCGCCGATCGACATCCCGCCGGTTACCGGCGAGCTGGAAAACGGTGAAAGGGGCGAGCGCCGCGCAGCCGACGACGAAAAGTTCTCGGCACTGGCATTCAAGATCATGACCGACCCGTTCGTCGGCCAACTGATCTTCTTCCGTGTGTACTCTGGCGTGGTGAATTCTGGCGACACGCTGCTGAACGCGACCAAGGACAAGAAGGAACGTCTGGGCCGTATTTTGCAGATGCACGCGAATCAGCGCGAAGAAATCAAGGAAGTGCGCGCAGGCGACATCGCTGCTGCGGTTGGCCTGAAGGATGCGACCACCGGCGACACACTGTGCGATCCGACGAGCCCGATCGTGCTCGAGCGCATGATTTTCCCGGAACCGGTGATTTCGCAGGCTGTTGAGCCGAAGACGAAGCCGGACCAGGAAAAGATGGGGCTGGCGCTGAATCGTCTGGCGCAGGAAGATCCGTCGTTCCGCGTTCAAACGGACGAGGAATCGGGTCAAACCATTATTTCGGGTATGGGTGAGCTCCACCTGGAAATTCTGGTCGACCGGATGAAGCGTGAGTTCGGCGTCGAAGCAACGGTTGGCAAGCCGCAAGTGGCTTACCGCGAAACTATTCGCGGCAAGGCGGAAGACGTTGACGGCAAGTTCGTCAAGCAGTCGGGTGGTCGCGGCCAGTACGGTCACGCGGTCATCACGCTCGAGCCGAACGAGCAAGGCAAGGGCTACGAGTTCCTGGACGAGATCAAGGGCGGCGTGATTCCGCGTGAATACATCCCGGCAGTCGACAAGGGTATCCAGGAAACGCTGAAGGCCGGCGTGCTGGCTGGCTTCCCGGTCGTTGACGTGAAGGTTCACCTGACGTTCGGTTCGTACCACGACGTCGACTCGAACGAAAATGCGTTCCGCATGGCTGGTTCGATGGCGTTCAAGGAAGCGATGCGCAAGGCTCAGCCGGTCATCCTCGAACCGATGATGGCAGTCGAAGTCGAAACGCCGGAAGACTACATGGGCAACGTGATGGGCGATCTGTCGGGCCGTCGCGGTATCGTCCAGGGCATGGACGACATGGTTGGCGGCGGCAAGATCGTTCGCGCCGAAGTGCCGCTGTCGGAAATGTTCGGCTATTCGACGTCGCTGCGTTCGCTGACCCAGGGGCGTGCAACGTACACGATGGAATTCAAGCACTATGCTGAAGCTCCGCGTAACGTGTCCGAAGCGATCATCAACGCGAAGTCGAAGTAAGCGCGCGGTAAAGTCATTCAACGATTAACTTTTTGAAAGAAGAGAAACATGGCTAAAGGTAAATTCGAACGGACCAAGCCGCACGTGAACGTGGGCACGATCGGTCACGTTGACCACGGCAAGACCACGCTGACGGCGGCGATCACGACGGTTCTGACGCAGAAGTTCGGCGGCGAAGCGAAGGCATACGACCAGATCGATGCAGCGCCGGAAGAAAAGGCACGTGGTATTACGATCAACACCGCGCACGTCGAGTACGAAACGGCAAACCGCCACTACGCACACGTCGACTGCCCGGGCCACGCCGACTACGTGAAGAACATGATCACGGGCGCAGCGCAGATGGACGGCGCAATCCTGGTGTGCTCGGCCGCAGACGGCCCGATGCCGCAAACGCGTGAGCACATCCTGCTGGCGCGTCAGGTTGGCGTTCCGTACATCATCGTGTTCCTGAACAAGTGCGACATGGTGGACGACGCTGAGCTGCTGGAGCTCGTCGAGATGGAAGTGCGCGAACTTCTGTCGAAGTACGACTTCCCGGGCGACGACACGCCGATCATCAAGGGTTCGGCCAAGCTGGCGCTGGAAGGCGACAAGGGCGAACTGGGCGAAGTGGCGATCATGAGCCTGGCCGACGCGCTGGACACGTACATCCCGACGCCGGAGCGCGCGGTTGACGGTTCGTTCCTGATGCCGGTGGAAGACGTGTTCTCGATCTCGGGTCGCGGCACGGTGGTGACGGGTCGCGTCGAGCGCGGCATCATCAAGGTCGGCGAGGAAATCGAGATCGTCGGTATCCGCGCAACGGCCAAGACGACCTGCACGGGCGTGGAAATGTTCCGCAAGCTGCTCGACCAGGGGCAGGCAGGCGACAACGTGGGTATCCTGCTGCGCGGCACGAAGCGTGAAGACGTGGAGCGTGGTCAGGTTCTGGCGAAGCCGGGTTCGATCAACCCGCACACGCACTTCACGGCAGAGGTGTACGTGCTGAGCAAGGATGAAGGCGGCCGCCACACGCCGTTCTTCAACAACTACCGTCCGCAGTTCTACTTCCGTACGACGGACGTGACGGGTTCGATCGAGCTGCCGAAGGACAAGGAAATGGTGATGCCGGGCGACAACGTGTCGATCACGGTGAAGCTGATCAACCCGATCGCGATGGAAGAAGGTCTGCGTTTCGCAATTCGCGAAGGCGGTCGTACGGTCGGCGCTGGTGTCGTCGCCAAGATCATCGAGTAAAATCGAAGATTGCTGTATTTGCTGTGCCCGGGTCCGGGCACTCGCTTCCTGCGAGCGCCCGGGCCTACGTTCTTTTTCTAATTGGCGGTGCAATATCGCCTCGCTCTTTTCAAGGAATTCGTCATGCAAAACCAGAAAATCCGCATTCGCCTGAAGGCTTTCGACTATCGCCTGATCGATCAATCGGCAGCTGAGATCGTCGACACGGCAAAGCGGACTGGCGCAATCGTTCGTGGCCCGGTGCCCCTGCCGACCCGTATTCAACGTTTCGACATCCTGCGTTCGCCGCACGTCAACAAGACGTCGCGTGATCAGCTCGAAATCCGCACGCACCTGCGTCTGATGGACATCGTCGATCCGACGGACAAGACCGTCGACGCGCTGATGAAGCTGGATCTGCCGGCCGGCGTGGACGTTGAAATCAAGCTGCAGTAAGGCTTCCAGCGGTTCTCAGGTTGATCGGAGAACGCTAAGTCATTGATTGCTTGCGAAAAACGAAAGGCCTCGCTATAATGCTAGGCTTTTCGCGCATTTGCGTAAAAAAGTCGGCGTGCTGCAGCATGGTTTCATGCCCGAAACGGCGCCGGCATTTTGTAAATTAGCCCCGACCAATCGCAGTCGGGAATGGAGAAAACGATGAGCCTTGGACTCGTAGGTCGCAAGGTTGGCATGACCCGTATCTTCACGGCTGAAGGGGATTCGATTCCCGTCACCGTGCTGGACGTGTCCGACAACCGCGTGACGCAGATCAAGACTGTTGAAACCGACGGCTACACGGCCGTGCAGGTTGCATTCGGTACGCGCCGTGCATCGCGCGTGACGAAGCCGTTGGCAGGTCATCTCGCCAAAGCCGGTGTTCAAGCCGGTGAAATCCTCAAAGAATTCAAGATCGATGCCGCCAAGGCTGCCGAGTTGTCGAACGGCACCGTGGTTGGTCCCGAACTGTTCGAAGTGGGCCAGAAGGTTGACGTGCAAGGCGTGTCGATCGGTAAGGGCTACGCCGGTACCATCAAGCGTTACAACTTCTCGTCCGGCCGTGCATCGCACGGTAACTCGCGCTCGCACAACGTGCCGGGCTCGATCGGTATGGCGCAGGATCCGGGTCGTGTTTTCCCGGGTAAGCGCATGACCGGTCACATGGGTGACGAGAATGTAACGGTGCAAAACCTCGAAATCGCTCGTATCGACGCTGACCGCAAGTTGCTGCTGGTCAAGGGCGCCGTTCCGGGTGCGAAGGGTGGCAAGGTATTCGTTACGCCGGCCGTGAAGACGCGTGCCGTGAAAGGAGCGAAATAATGGAACTTAAGCTCCTGAATGCCAATGGTCAGGAAGGTGCAGGCGTTAGCGCGTCGGACGTCGTGTTCGGCCGTGATTACAACGAAGCCCTGATTCACCAGGTTGTGGTTGCGTACCAGGCGAATGCCCGTAGCGGCAACCGCGCGCAGAAGGATCGTGAGCAGGTCAAGCACACGACCAAGAAGCCGTGGCGCCAGAAGGGTACGGGCCGTGCCCGTGCCGGTATGTCGTCGAGCCCGCTGTGGCGCGGCGGTGGCCGTATCTTCCCGAATTCGCCGGAAGAAAACTTTTCGCACAAGGTCAACAAGAAGATGCATCGCGCAGGTCTCTGCTCGATCTTCTCGCAGCTGGCTCGCGAAGGCCGCATCTCGGTGGTCGACGAGCTGACGCTCGAAGCGCCGAAGACGAAGCTGCTGGCCGAAAAATTCAAGGCGATGGGTCTCGACTCCGTGCTGGTGATCACCGACACGGTTGACGAAAACCTGTACCTCGCATCGCGCAACCTCGCCCACGTGGCGGTTGTCGAGCCGCGTTACGCCGACCCGCTGTCGCTGATCTACTTCAAGAAAGTCCTGATCACGAAGGCTGCGGTCGCCCAGATCGAGGAGTTGCTGTCATGAGCGAGATTCGCAAGAACGATCATCGTTTGATGCAGGTCCTGCTCGCGCCGGTGGTCTCCGAAAAGGCGACGCTGGTTGCCGACAAGAACGAGCAGGTTGTGTTCGAAGTCGCGCCGGATGCCACGAAGCAGGAAGTGAAGGCCGCAGTCGAGCTGCTGTTCAAGGTGGAAGTCGATTCCGTCAACGTGCTGGTCGCGAAGGGCAAAGCCAAGCGCTTTGGTCGCTTCATGGGCAAGCGCAAGGACGTGAAGAAGGCGTATGTCTGCCTGAAGCCCGGCCAGGAAATCAACTTTGAAGCGGAGGCCAAGTAATCATGGCAATCGTGAAAGTTAAGCCGACTTCGCCGGGTCGCCGCGCGATGGTCAAGGTGGTCAACAAGGAACTGCACAAGGGCAAGCCGTTCGCTGCGCTGCTCGACACGCAATCCTCGACCGCTGGCCGTAACAACAACGGCCACATCACCACGCGGCACAAGGGTGGTGGTCACAAGCATCACTATCGCGTCATCGACTTCCGTCGCACGAAGGATGGCATTCCGGCCAAGGTCGAGCGTCTCGAGTACGACCCGAACCGTAGCGCGAACATCGCGCTGGTTCTGTACGCAGACGGCGAGCGCCGCTACATCATCGCTCCGAAGGGTGTCACCGTTGGTCAGCAACTGATGTCGGGTTCGGAAGCGCCGATCCGCGCAGGTAACACACTGCCGATCCGCAACATTCCGGTCGGTACGACGATTCACTGCATCGAAATGCTGCCGGGCAAGGGCGCGCAGATGGCGCGTTCGGCTGGTACGTCGGCAATGCTGCTGGCTCGCGAAGGCGTCTACGCGCAGGTTCGTCTGCGTTCGGGCGAAATCCGCCGCGTGCACGTTGAATGCCGCGCGACGATCGGTGAAGTGGGCAACGAAGAGCATAGCCTCCGTCAAATCGGTAAGGCTGGCGCAAACCGCTGGCGCGGTATCCGTCCGACGGTGCGCGGCGTTGCAATGAACCCGGTCGACCACCCGCATGGTGGTGGCGAAGGCAAGACTGCGGCTGGTCGGGATCCGGTGAGCCCGTGGGGTACGCCGGCGAAGGGCTATCGCACCCGCAGCAACAAGCGCACGACGAGCATGATCGTCCAGCGCCGTCACAAGCGTTAAGGAGTAGGCAATGGCACGTTCTATTAAGAAAGGTCCGTTCTGCGACGCCCATTTGCTGAAGAAGGTTGAGGCGGCTGCAGCATCGCGTGACAAGAAACCGATCAAGACCTGGTCGCGTCGCTCGACGATCCTGCCGGACTTCATCGGTCTGACGATCGCCGTGCACAACGGCCGTCAACACGTTCCGGTGTATGTCACGGAAAACATGGTCGGCCACAAGCTTGGCGAGTTCGCACTGACCCGTACGTTCAAGGGTCACGCGGCCGACAAGAAGGCCAAGAAATAAGGGGCAATCAAGATGGAAGTGAAAGCAATTCATCGCGGTGCCCGCATCTCGGCGCAGAAAACGCGCCTTGTGGCTGACCAGATCCGCGGTTTGCCGGTCGACAAGGCGCTGAACGTTCTGACGTTCTCGCCGAAGAAGGCTGCGGGAATCGTGAAAAAGGTCGTGCTGTCGGCGATCGCGAATGCGGAGCACAACGAAGGTGCCGATATCGACGAGCTCAAGATCACGAGCATCTACGTCGACAAGGCCGCATCGCTGAAGCGTTTCACCGCACGCGCCAAGGGCCGCGGTAACCGCATCGAGAAGCAATCCTGTCACATCACTGTGACGGTCGGGAATTAAGGGGTCATACGATGGGACAGAAAATTCATCCGACTGGCTTCCGTTTGGCCGTCAGCCGCAATTGGGCTTCGCGTTGGTACGCGAACAACAACAATTTCGCGGCGATGTTGCAGGAAGACATCGGTGTTCGTGAATACCTGAAGAAGAAGCTGAAGAACGCGTCCGTCGGCCGCGTGGTGATCGAGCGTCCTGCAAAGAACGCACGTATCACGATTTTCAGCTCGCGTCCGGGTGTCGTGATCGGCAAGAAGGGCGAGGATATCGAACTGCTGAAGTCCGAGCTGCAAAAGCGCATGGGCGTTCCGGTTCACGTCAACATCGAAGAAATCCGCAAGCCGGAAACCGACGCGCAACTGATTGCTGATTCGATCACGCAGCAGCTCGAGCGCCGGATCATGTTCCGCCGCGCGATGAAGCGTGCGATGCAGAACGCGATGCGTCTGGGTGCTCAAGGCATCAAGATCATGAGCGCTGGCCGTCTGAACGGTATCGAAATCGCCCGTACGGAATGGTATCGCGAAGGTCGCGTGCCGCTTCATACGCTGCGTGCTGATATCGACTACGCAACGTCGGAAGCAAAGACGACGTACGGCATCATCGGCGTGAAGGTGTGGGTCTACAAGGGCGACACGCTCGGCCGCAACGACGCACCGGTGGTCGAAGAAGTCGCCGAAGAAAAGCGTCCGCGCCGCAACGCACGTCCGGGTGGCGATCGCCGTCCGCGTCGTGATGGTGAAGGTGGTGGCCCGGCAGGTGCACGCCGTGGCGCTCCCCGTCGTGCTGGCGGTGCCGGCGACGGGAAGACTGGAGAATAACGATGCTGCAACCGAAACGCAGAAAGTATCGCAAAGAGCAGAAAGGTCGTAACACCGGCGTTGCTACCCGCGGCAACGCGGTGTCGTTCGGTGAATTCGGCCTGAAGGCTGTCGGTCGTGGCCGTCTGACCGCGCGCCAGATCGAAGCGGCGCGTCGTGCAATGACGCGTCACATCAAGCGCGGTGGCCGCATCTGGATCCGCATTTTCCCGGACAAGCCGATCTCGACCAAGCCGGCTGAAGTGCGTATGGGTAACGGTAAGGGTAACCCGGAGTACTACGTCGCTGAGATTCAACCGGGCAAGATGCTGTACGAAATGGACGGCGTAACCGAAGAACTGGCGCGCGAAGCGTTCCGTCTGGCTGCAGCGAAGCTGCCGCTGAAGACGACGTTTATCGTGCGTCAGCTCGGCGCCTAAGGAGCAAATGATGAAGGCTTCCGAACTTCACCAGAAAGATCAGGCCGCGCTCAACAAGGAGCTGTCGGACCTGCTGAAGGCGCAATTCGGCCTGCGCATGCAACTCGCGACCCAGCAGCTCACGAACACGAGCCAGCTGAAGAAGGTCCGTCGCGACATCGCACGTGTGCGGACCGTCCTGACTGAGAAGGCGAACCAGAAATGAACGATAGCGTAAAAACCTCGCTCAAGCGGACGCTGGTCGGCAAGGTCGTCAGCAACAAGATGGACAAGACGGTTACCGTGCTGGTCGAACACCGCGTGAAGCACCCGATCTACGGCAAGTACGTCGTGCGTTCGAAGAAGTACCACGCGCATGACGATGCGAACACGTACAACGAGGGCGACCTCGTTGAAATCCAGGAAACTCGTCCGATTTCGAAGACGAAGGCTTGGGTTGTGGCTCGCTTGGTCGAGGCTGCTCGCGTCATCTAATGTCGCAAAGCTGTAGAAGTAGTTGAAATCGCAGTAAGTTTCGCTTGCAAGACCGGGATTATTTGATATAATCTCGGTCTTCCCTCTTTGTGGGAGCCCCGTCGCGGGCGAAGTTGGTGGGGGAAGCGGTTCGGGCGCCAGCCTGTATCGAAGGATTCACCGGATTGCGATGGCGGGTTTCGTTTGCCGTCGCTGCTGTTCTAACCCAAGCAGCCGATTGGCTGACGGGACCAAGACTGACCGGGAAGCACCATGGTGGTGTAACCGGATTAAGTTGGGAAAGATAAACCATGATCCAGACCGAAACTCGGCTTGAAGTAGCCGACAACACGGGTGCACGTGAAGTCATGTGCATCAAGGTGCTCGGCGGCTCGAAGCGTCGTTATGCCAGTATTGGCGACATCATCAAGGTGACTGTCAAAGAGGCAACGCCGCGCGGGCGCGTGAAGAAAGGCGAAATTTACAACGCCGTGGTGGTTCGCACCGCCAAGGGCGTGCGCCGTCAGGACGGCTCGCTGATCAAGTTCGACGGCAATGCCGCAGTGCTGCTGAATACCAAGCTCGAACCTATTGGCACCCGTATTTTTGGGCCTGTCACGCGCGAGTTGCGCAGCGAACGATTCATGAAGATCGTTTCGCTGGCGCCTGAAGTGCTGTAAGGAGTCGCGATGAACAAGATTCGCAAGGGTGACGAAGTTATCGTCATTACCGGCAAAGATAAAGGCAAGCGTGGCGTTGTGCTGGCCGTTCACGGCGAAACCGTGACTGTCGAGGGCATCAACCTCGTCAAGAAGCACGTCAAGCCGAACCCGATGAAGGGTACGACGGGCGGCGTGGAAGCCAAGACGATGCCGCTGCAAATTTCGAACGTCGCATTGGTCGACGCGAATGGCAAGCCATCGCGTGTAGGCATCAAGGTCGAAGGAGACAAGAAAGTCCGTTTCCTGAAGACGACCGGTGCCGTGCTGAGCGCCTGACGCTGCGGAGTAAAAAATGGCTCGTTTGCAAGAGTTTTACAAAGAGAAGGTTGTACCCGGCCTCATCGAGAAGTTCGGTTACAAGTCCGTGATGGAAGTGCCGCGCATCACCAAGATCACCCTGAACATGGGCCTTGGCGAAGCGATCGCTGACAAGAAGATCATCGAAAACGCCGTTGGCGATCTGACGAAGATCGCTGGTCAGAAGCCTGTGATCACGAAGGCGCGTAAGGCAATCGCTGGCTTCAAGATCCGTCAGGGCTATCCGATCGGTGCAATGGTCACGCTGCGTGGCCAAGCAATGTACGAATTCCTCGACCGTTTCGTGACGGTTGCGCTCCCCCGTGTGCGCGACTTCCGCGGTGTGTCGGGCAAGGCGTTCGATGGTCGCGGCAACTACAACATCGGTGTGAAAGAGCAGATTATTTTCCCCGAAATCGACTACGACAAGATCGACGCACTGCGTGGGCTGAACATCAGCATCACGACGACTGCGAAGACTGACGATGAAGCAAAGGCTCTGCTCGCCAGCTTCAAGTTCCCGTTCAGAAACTGAGGTTACCGTGGCTAAACTGGCACTGATCGAACGTGAAAAGAAGCGTGCTCGTCTCGCTGCTAAGTACGCTCCCAAGCGTGCAGAGTTGAAGGCGATCATTAGCGATATGAGCAAGTCGGACGAAGAGCATTACGCAGCACGTCTGGAACTGCAGCAACTGCCGCGTAACTCCAATCCGACTCGTAAGCGCAACCGTTGCGCAATTACCGGTCGTCCGCGCGGCACGTTCCGTAAATTCGGGCTGGCGCGTAACAAGATTCGTGAAATCGCGTTCCGCGGCGAGATCCCTGGCCTGACCAAGGCGAGCTGGTAATAGGAGAAACATAAATGAGCATGAGTGATCCTATCGCCGATATGCTGACTCGCATCCGCAATGCGCAGATGGTCGAGAAGGTTTCGGTGACTATGCCCTCGTCGAAAGTCAAGGTTGCGATTGCGCAGGTCCTGAAGGACGAAGGTTATATCGACGATTTCGCAGTGAAGTCCGAAGGTGCGAAGTCGGAATTGAACATCGTGTTGAAGTATTACGCTGGCCGTCCGGTCATCGAGCGCATTGAACGCGTTTCGAAGCCGGGTCTGCGTGTGTACCGCGGCCGCAACGACATCCCCGTGGTCATGAATGGTCTCGGTGTCGCAATCGTGTCGACGCCGAAGGGCGTGATGACGGACCGCAAGGCACGTGCAACGGGCGTTGGCGGCGAAGTCATCTGCTACGTCGCTTAAGGCCGAAAGGAGAGAAACATGTCTCGAGTAGGTAAGAGCCCGATCGCGCTGCAAGGCGCGGAAGCGGCCCTGAGCGCCGACAGCATCACTGTCAAGGGTCCGCTGGGTACGATTTCGCAGGCTGCAAACAGCCTCGTGAAGGTGGTGAACGACAACGGCACGCTGAAGTTCGAGCCGGTCGACGAAAGCCGCGAAGCGAATGCGATGTCGGGCACGATGCGCGCACTGGTGGCGAACATGGTGCACGGCGTGACGAAGGGTTTCGAGCGCAAGCTGACGCTGGTTGGCGTTGGTTACCGCGCGCAGGCGCAAGGCGACAAGCTGAATCTGTCGCTGGGTTTCTCGCACCCGGTGGTGCACCAGATGCCGGCTGGCGTCAAGGCAGAAACCCCGTCGCAAACCGAAATCGTGATCAAGGGGATCAACAAGCAACAAGTCGGTCAAGTCGCGGCAGAAGTGCGCGGCTACCGTCCGCCGGAGCCCTACAAGGGCAAGGGCGTGCGTTACGCCGACGAGGTTGTGATCCTCAAAGAAACGAAGAAGAAGTAAGGGTGCGCAATCATGGATAAGACTCAATCTCGCCTGCGCCGCGCTCGTCAGACGCGTATCAAGATCGCTGAGCTGCAGGTCGCGCGTCTCGCCGTGCATCGCACGAACACGCACATCTACGCACAAGTGTTCTCGCCGTGCGGCACCAAGGTGCTCGCCAGCGCGTCGACGCTCGAAGCCGAAGTGCGTGCGCAACTGGCCGATCAATCGGGCAAGGGCGGCAACGTTGCTGCTGCGACCCTGATCGGCAAGCGCATTGCAGAAAAGGCTAAGGCTGCCGGCATCGAATCCGTCGCCTTCGACCGTTCGGGTTTCCGTTACCACGGCCGCGTGAAAGCGCTGGCTGATGCGGCGCGCGAAGCCGGACTCAAGTTCTAAGGGAAGAATTCGTCATGGCAAAGATGCAAGCTAAAGTTCAGGCTGACGAACGCGACGACGGCCTTCGTGAAAAGATGATCTCGGTCAACCGCGTGACCAAGGTCGTGAAGGGGGGCCGTATTCTCGGCTTCGCTGCACTGACCGTGGTTGGCGACGGTGATGGTCGCGTCGGTATGGGCAAGGGCAAGGCGAAGGAAGTGCCGGTTGCTGTCCAGAAGGCGATGGAGCAGGCCCGCCGCAACATGTTCAAGGTGCCGCTGAAGAACGGTACCCTGCAACACGAAGTGCACGGTAAGCACGGCGCATCGATGGTCCTCCTCGCTCCGGCGAAGGACGGTACCGGTGTGATCGCTGGCGGTCCGATGCGTGCAGTGTTCGACGTGATGGGCGTGCAGAACGTCGTGGCCAAGAGCCACGGTTCGACGAATCCGTACAACCTCGTTCGTGCGACGCTCGACGGCCTGCGCAAGCAGTCCACGCCGGCCGACATCGCTGCGAAGCGTGGCAAGTCCGTCGAAGAAATTCTGGGCTAAAGGTGGACACCATGTCTGATAAAACTGTCAAGGTCCAGCTCGTCAAGAGCCTGATCGGCACCCGCGAATCGCACCGTGCAACGGTGCGTGGTCTGGGCCTGCGCCGACTCAACTCGGTTAGCGAGTTGCAGGATACGCCGGCTGTGCGCGGCATGATCAACAAGGTTTCGTACCTCGTTAAGGTCATCAGCTAAGCGGCTGACCAGGACTCAAGGAGTTGATAATGGAATTGAATAACCTGAAGCCGGCTGAAGGCGCGAAGCATGCAAAGCGTCGCGTTGGCCGCGGCATCGGCTCCGGCCTCGGCAAGACCGCTGGCCGTGGTCACAAGGGTCAGAAGTCGCGTTCGGGCGGCTTTCACAAGGTTGGCTTCGAAGGCGGTCAAATGCCGCTGCAACGTCGCCTGCCGAAGCGTGGCTTCACCTCGCTGACGAAGGAATTCGTCGGTGAAGTGCGTCTCTCGGATATCGAGAAGCTGCCGGTCGACGAAATCGATCTGCTGGCTCTCAAGCAAGCCGGCTTGGTCGGCGAGCTGATCCGTAGCGCCAAGATCATTGCAACGGGCGAGCTCAAGCGCAAGGTCGTTGTGAAGGGTCTGGGTGCGACGAAGAGCGCACGCGCTGCTATCGAAGCAGCCGGTGGCTCGTTTGCCGAGTAACGCGCAAGTTATTTGCCGTCACTAGCATTTGCATCGGAGAAGGTACTTGGCTAACAGCCCGAGTCTCGCAAAACCCGGTCGCAGCGCGGCGAAGTTTGGCGATCTACGTCGGCGAGCAGTGTTCCTGCTGCTGGCGCTGGTCGTCTATCGTATCGGCGCGCACATTCCGGTGCCGGGTATCGACCCGGACCAACTGGCGAAGCTGTTCCAAAGCCAGTCGGGCGGCATCCTTGGCATGTTCAACATGTTCTCGGGTGGCGCACTTTCGCGGTTCACGATTTTCGCGCTGGGGATCATGCCGTACATTTCGGCGTCGATCATCATGCAGTTGCTGGCGATTGTCTCGCCGCAGCTCGAGGCGTTGAAAAAGGAAGGGCAGGCAGGCCAACGGAAGATTACGCAGTACACGCGGGTCTTCACGGTTGTGCTGGCGACCTTTCAGGCGTTCGGCATTGCCGTCGCGCTGGAAAATCAGCCGGGCCTCGTGATCGATCCGGGGATGGTGTTCCGGTTGACGACGGTCGTAACGCTGGTGACCGGCACGATGTTCCTGATGTGGCTGGGTGAGCAGATCACGGAGCGCGGGCTTGGCAACGGTATCTCGATCATCATTTTCGGTGGTATTGCGGCTGGTTTCCCGAACGCAATCGGTGGTCTCTTTGAACTGGTGCGAACCGGCTCGATGAGCATCATCTCGGCGATTATCGTCGTCGCGCTGATTGCCGCTGTGACGTATCTGGTGGTGTTCATCGAACGCGGCCAGCGCAAGATTCTTGTGAATTACGCGAAACGCCAGGTGGGCAACAAGATTTACGGTGGCCAGTCTTCGCATTTGCCGCTGAAGCTGAACATGTCGGGTGTGATTCCGCCGATCTTCGCATCGTCGATCATTCTCTTCCCGGCAACCATCCTGAACTGGTTCAGTTCGGGTTCGCGCACCAGCTGGTTCGCAGACACGTTGCACAACGTGGCCGAGGCCTTGAAGCCTGGTCAACCCGTGTACGTGTTGCTGTACGCGTTGGCGATCGTCTTCTTCTGTTTCTTCTACACCGCACTGGTGTTCAACAGCAGAGAAACGGCCGACAACCTGAAAAAGAGTGGCGCTTTCGTCCCAGGCATCCGCCCGGGCGATCAGACAGCGCGATATATCGACCGCATCCTCACGCGTCTGACGCTGGCCGGTGCGATCTACATCGTGTTCGTTTGCCTGCTGCCCGAATTTCTGGTGCTGCGCTGGAACGTGCCGTTTTATTTTGGTGGAACGTCGCTGCTGATCATTGTCGTCGTCACAATGGATTTCATGGCGCAGGTGCAGTCGTACGTTATGTCGCAACAGTATGAATCGCTGCTGAAGAAAGCTAATTTCAAAGGCGGCGGCGTCCCGATGCGTTGAAAGGACTTATGGCCAAAGACGATGTTATCCAGATGCAGGGCGAAGTAATCGAGAACCTGCCTAACGCTACCTTCAGGGTGAAGCTGGAAAACGGCCATGTCGTATTGGGACACATATCCGGCAAGATGCGGATGCATTACATCCGAATTCTGCCGGGCGACAAGGTGACGGTTGAATTGACGCCTTACGATCTGTCGCGTGCGCGGATCGTATTCCGGGCGAAGTGATTTGAAAAAAGGGTAATATCATGAAAGTGATGGCATCGGTTAAGCGCATTTGCCGCAATTGCAAGATCATCAAGCGCAAAGGCGTTGTGCGCGTGATTTGCAGCTCTGATCCGCGCCACAAACAGCGTCAAGGCTGAACGCCGCGCTTTTGCTTGCGCTTTTTGTTTGAGGAAAAACAATGGCTCGTATCGCAGGGGTTAACATCCCGAATCACCAGCATACCGAAATCGGCCTGACGGCTATTTACGGTATCGGCCGCACGCGCTCGCGCGACATTTGCGTCGCTGCTGGTGTGGCATTTTCGAAGAAGGTCAAAGACCTGAACGACGCAGACCTCGAAAAGCTGCGTGAAGAAGTCGGCAAGTTCATCGTCGAAGGTGATCTGCGTCGTGAAACGACGATGAACATCAAGCGCTTGATGGATCTCGGCTGCTATCGTGGCGTGCGGCATCGTAAGGGTCTTCCCTTGCGCGGCCAGCGTACGCGTACGAATGCCCGTACGCGCAAGGGGCCGCGTCGTGCAGCGCAGTCGCTGAAGAAGTAAGCGGAACTGACAGTTACAGGAAAACGTAATGGCTAAGGCTTCGAACAACTCCGCGGCGCAACGCGTTCGCAAGAAGGTCAAGAAGAACGTCGCCGAGGGCGTGGTTCACGTTCACGCGTCGTTCAACAACACCATCATCACGATCACCGACCGTCAAGGCAACGCGCTTGCTTGGGCAACGTCGGGTGGTCAGGGCTTCAAGGGTTCGCGTAAGTCGACCCCGTTTGCAGCTCAGGTTGCAGCTGAATCGGCTGGCCGCGTGGCGATGGAATACGGCGTGAAGAACCTCGAAGTGCGGATCAAGGGCCCTGGTCCTGGCCGTGAATCGGCGGTGCGCGCGCTGCATGGTCTTGGTATCAAGATCACCGCGATCTCCGACGTGACGCCGGTCCCGCACAACGGCTGCCGTCCGCCGAAGCGTCGTCGTATCTAAGACGCTGGTTTTTGCGAGCGCCTGTTGCCGCTTTGCGCGGCGGCGGGCTGCGCGCGTTACTGAATTGACTAAGCCCACCGTTCGACCCAAAGGGTTCGGACTAGCGTGAGTGGATACATTCGCGTGATTATTCACAGAAGGAATCAACGTGGCACGTTATATCGGCCCTAAGGCCAAGCTGTCTCGCCGTGAAGGCACCGACCTCTTCCTGAAGAGCGCCCGCCGCTCGCTCGCCGACAAGTGCAAGCTTGACAGCAAGCCTGGTCAGCACGGCCGCACCTCGGGCGCACGTACGTCCGACTACGGTACGCAGCTTCGCGAAAAGCAAAAAGTGAAGCGCATTTACGGTGTGCTCGAGCGCCAGTTCCGCCGCTACTTCGCTGAAGCAGATCGCCTGAAGGGCAACACGGGTGAAAACCTGCTGCAACTGCTCGAGTCGCGTCTGGACAACGTCGTGTATCGCATGGGTTTCGGCTCGACGCGCGCTGAAGCACGTCAGCTCGTGGGCCACAAGGCGATCACAGTGAACGGCGTCGTGACGAACATCCCGTCGATGCAAGTGAAGGCTGGCGACATCGTCGCCGTGCGCGAACAGAAGCGCAAGCAGGCTCGTATCATCGAAGCCCTGTCGCTCGCTGAGCAAGGCGGTATGCCGAGCTGGGTCGCGGTCGACGCGAAGAAGTTCGAAGGTACCTTCAAGCAGAAGCCGGAACGCAGCGACATCGCTGGCGACATCAACGAAAGCCTGATCGTCGAATTGTATTCGCGGTAATCGGATTGACTGCCGGGGCGGCCCGATTGCGTTGTGCAAGGGGCCGTCTCGGCTGTTTATTTTCAGGTTGTTACCGGTCAGCCTTATCGGTGTAACGAGCCGAGGGTATTGAAAAGGAAAACCTATGCAAACCAGTTTGTTGAAGCCCAAGATCATCGCAGTTGAATCGCTTGGCGAGAGCCACGCGAAAGTGGTCATGGAACCGTTTGAACGCGGTTATGGCCACACCTTGGGTAACGCGCTTCGGCGCGTACTGCTGTCGTCGATGGTGGGCTACGCGCCGACCGAAGTGACGATCGCAGGCGTCGTGCATGAGTATTCGACGCTCGACGGTGTGCAAGAGGATGTGGTCAACCTGTTGTTGAACCTGAAGGGTGTCGTCTTCAAGCTGCATAACCGTGACGAAGTGACGGTTACGCTGCGCAAGGAAGGCGAAGGCGTGGTCACTGCCGGTGATATCGAACTCGCACACGATTGCGAAGTCATCAACCCGGATCACGTGATTGCGCACCTGTCGAAGGGCGGCAAGCTCGACGTGCAGATCAAGGTCGAAAAGGGCCGCGGCTATGTGCCGGGCAACGTGCGTCGTTACGGCGAAGAGTCGGCCAAGATCATCGGCCGTATCGTGCTGGACGCGTCGTTCTCGCCGGTTCGCCGCGTGAGCTACGCGGTCGAAAGCGCTCGCGTCGAGCAGCGTACCGACCTCGACAAGCTCGTGATGAACATCGAAACCAACGGTGTGATTTCGCCGGAAGAAGCGATCCGTCAATCGGCTCGCATTCTGGTCGATCAACTGTCGGTGTTCGCGGCTCTGGAAGGTACGGAAGCTGCGGCTGAAGCGCCGTCGCGCGCACCGCAGATCGATCCGATCCTGCTGCGTCCGGTCGATGACCTCGAACTGACAGTTCGTTCCGCGAACTGCCTGAAGGCCGAGAACATCTACTATATCGGCGACCTGATCCAGCGCACGGAAAACGAGCTGCTCAAGACGCCGAACCTTGGCCGCAAGTCGCTGAACGAAATCAAGGAAGTTCTGGCGTCGCGTGGTCTGACGCTCGGTATGAAGCTCGAAAACTGGCCGCCGGCTGGTCTCGACAAGTAATTTCGGGTGTAGCCCGCGAGTCGTTCCGCTGTACTGTACTGGCAAAGACGCGGATTTTCCTTTAAAATCCGCGTCTTGTCTTTTTTCACTACCGGCCCGTGCACTCTCACCGCCTGCATGTCGATGCAGCGAAACGAGCGCGATAGAAGAGCTGGACCAAAACTTTGAACTGAAGGAATTAACATGCGTCACCGTCATGGTCTGCGGAAACTGAACCGCACGAGCAGCCACCGTCTGGCAATGCTCCGTAACATGTCCAACTCGCTGATCGAGCACGAAGTCATCAAGACCACGCTGCCGAAAGCAAAAGAACTCCGTAAAGTCGTCGAGCCGCTGATCACGCTCGGCAAGAAGCCGTCGCTGGCAAACCGTCGTCTCGCGTTCAACCGCCTGCGCGATCGTGACTCGGTCACGAAGCTGTTCGACGTGCTCGGTCCGCGCTACGCAAATCGTCCGGGCGGCTACCTGCGCGTCCTGAAGTTCGGCTTCCGCGTTGGCGATAACGCACCGATGGCACTGGTCGAACTGCTCGACCGTCCGGAAGTTGAAGAAGTTGAAGTGCAAGAAGCTGAATAAGCTTTTTTAGCTTTGAGAAAAAGCCAGGCACCTAGCCTGGCTTTTTTGTTTTCCACGCCTGACTCCTGATCGCCACACGCAAACAGCGCCTCGGCAGCGGCCAAATGCAGCGGGCAGCGATCTGCGGGGCGGAAGGACCCGGTGATACGATATGGGTCTGAATCGCGCTTCGCCGGAGTTTTTTGTGAGTGTGAATGTGACCTTGATGCTGACGACTGTGCCGGATGCGGCCGTCGCTCAGAAGCTCGCTGCGGAGGCGCTCGCCGCCCGTCTTTGTGCGTGCGTGACGCAACTCGGCAGCGTGCAGTCGAGTTATCACTGGCAGGGTGCAGTCGAGACTGCCGAGGAAATCCAGTTGCTGTTCAAGACCAGCCTGGCACGCGCGCCCGAACTCGAGCAGTACATCCAGGCTCACCATCCCTACGACACGCCGGAGATCCTTTGCTGGCAAGCGACGGCATCGGCCGCGTACGGCCAGTGGATCACTGCTGAAACCCAACGTACTCTCCATGTTTAACGGTCTCGACCGACGTGCGCGAGATGTCCTGCGCGTCGTATTCTTCCTGCTCGGCTGCGCGATGCTCGCGCAATTCGCCACGCCTGCCTGTGCCGCAGACGACTTTCTCGACCCCGCCGTCGCATTCAAATTCAGCGCGACCGAGCAGCCCGGCGAAGTCGACGTGACATACAAGATCGCGGACGGCTACTACATGTACCGCGAGCGCTTTGCATTCGCGACCCGAAACGGCACGGTCACGCTCGGTGAGCCGCAATTGCCGGCGGGTCACGTCAAGTTCGATCAGACGTTCAACAAGAACGTCGAAACCTATCGTAACGAGTTGACGATCCGCATTCCGGTCAAACAGGCCACGGGCCCATTCGATCTGGCGGTGACGTCGCAAGGTTGTGCCGACGCCGGCATTTGTTATCCGCCGATGGAGCGCGTGTATCACGTGAGCGGCGCGGCTTTGCAGCCTGCTGGCAGCGGGGCGCCCGCCGTGGCCACCCAGCAATCCACGGCGGATGACGAGCCCTGGTATGAGCGCGCCACCAGCGCCGACTATGCCCAGTCGCTGCTGCAGCGCGGCGGCTTCTTCGCGATCGTCGGGCTGTATTTCGTGGCCGGCGCGATTCTGAGCCTGTTGCCGTGTTCGTATCCGATGATCCCTATCCTGTCGGCGATCATCATCGGTGAAGGCGCACGAGTCACGCGTGGACGCGGTTTCGCGCTGTCGCTCGCCTATGTGGTCGGCATGGCGCTCGTGTACACCGCGCTCGGCGTCGCGGCGGCACTCGTTGGGCAGAGTCTCGGCGCGTGGTTGCAGAACCCGTGGGTGCTCGGCGCGTTCGGCGTGTTGCTGACGATTTTCGCGCTGCTGTTGATCTCCGGTGTCGACATCGAACTGCCGGCGCGCTGGCGGGATCGCATGTCGAGCGCGTCGGCGGGACGCTCGGGCGGCAAATTTACCGCTGTCGCTGTGATGGGTGCGCTTTCCGCGCTGGTGGTCGGCGCGTGCATGACTGCTCCGCTCTTTGCCGTGCTCGCGTTTATCGCGCATACCGGCAACGCCGTGCTCGGCGGTGCCGCGCTGTTCTCGATGGGTATCGGGCTCGGCGTGCCGCTGCTGATCCTCGGTCTCGGCGCAGGCACGTTCCTGCCGCGCGCGGGTGCGTGGATGGACGGCGTGAAGGTGTTCTTCGGCGTCGTGCTGCTCGCTGCCGCGCTGTGGATCGTTTGGCCGGTGCTGGGCGCGGCCGCGACCATGCTGTTGAGCGCACTCTGGCTGCTGATCGCGGCGGCCGCGCTCGGGCTTTTTTCAGCGCCGATCGCCGGCGGATCGGTATGGCGCCGGCTCGGCCGCGCGGTCGGGGTGGTGATGGCCGTATGGGCGGCGACATTGCTGGTCGGTCTGGCGGCGGGATCGTCGGACCCACTGCGGCCGCTCGCGGTCCTCGCGGCGCGCGGCGGCGTCGAGGCGACTGCCGCCAATGGGCCCGATTCCACTGGTGCGGCGCCACAGAGCGATTTGACGTTCGCGCCGGTACGTTCGTCGGATCAACTCGACCAGGCCGTCAAAACCGCCGCACAGCCCGCCATGCTCGATTTCTACGCGGACTGGTGTGTGAGCTGCAAGGAAATGGAGAAGTTCACCTTCAGCGACCCGCGCGTCCAGGCAAAACTGAAGCAGATGAAGCTGCTGCGCGCCGATGTCACCGCGAACAATACCGACGATCAGGCGCTGCTCAAGCGCTTCGATCTGTTCGGGCCGCCGGGCATCATTTTCTTCGACCCGGGCGGCAAGGAAGTACTGCGGGTTGTCGGCTACGAGTCGGCGGATAAATTTCTTCGCACGCTGGATCGGGTGAAGCCGGCCGGCGTGTAGTGGGGTGTGCCGCAGGTGGCGCTCCTGCGCCGCATCGCCTGAAGAAGACCTGCATAAAAAACGGCGGCTCGACCACGCGGTCTGCCGCCGTTCTTCGTTGCATCAACCAACAGGCGAGCGCTAAATCGCGCTCAAGCTACTGCGCGCTGCGGCCTACTTCTGCGAACGCAAAATTCGCGCGGCATCGAGCGCGAAATACGTCAGCACGCCGTCCGCACCAGCCCGCTTGAACGCGAGCAGCGATTCCATCATCACCTTGTCGTGATCGAGCCAGCCGTTCTGCGCGGCGGCCTTCAGCATCGCGTATTCGCCGCTTACCTGATACACGTAGGTCGGGAACTGGAACTCGTCCTTCACGCGGCGCACGATGTCGAGATACGGCATGCCCGGCTTGACCATCACCATATCCGCGCCTTCGTTGATGTCCGCCTGCACTTCGCGCAGCGCCTCGTTCGAATTGGCCGGGTCCATCTGGTACGTCATCTTGTTGCTCTTGCCGAGGTTCGTCGCCGAACCGACGGCGTCGCGGAACGGGCCGTAGAACGCCGAAGCGTACTTCGCCGCGTAAGCCATGATGCGCGTGTGGATGTGGTTCTCGCTCTCGAGCATCTCGCGGATCGCGCCGATGCGGCCGTCCATCATGTCCGACGGCGCGACGATGTCGACGCCGGCCTCAGCCTGCGCGCGCGCCTGTTCGACGAGGATCTCGACGGTATCGTCGTTGATCACATAGCCGGCTTCGTCGAGCACGCCGTCCTGGCCGTGACTCGTGTACGGATCGAGTGCGACGTCGGTGAGCACGCCGAGATCGGGGAAATTCTTTTTCAGCTCGCGGACGGCGCGCGGAATCAGGCCGGCAGGGTTGGCCGCCTCGCGGCCATCGGGCGTCTTCAGCGACGGCTCGATCGCGGGAAACAGCGACAGGACCGGCACGCCCAGCTCGACGCATTGCTCGGCGACGCCCATCAGCAGGTCGACCGATACACGCTCGACGCCCGGCATCGACGGCACGGCCTGACGCACATTCGTGCCTTCGACGATGAAGACGGGGTAGATCAGATCGTTGGTGGTGAGGATGTTTTCGCGCATCATGCGACGCGAGAAGTCGTCATGGCGCATGCGGCGCGGACGGTGGTGAGGATAGAAGCTCATATCGAATCGAGGATCGTGGATGGGTGGAGTGGACACGTAGCGCCTGCCTCCGCTCCCGGAAACTTTTCGAGACAATGGTATATCATACCGATCGAGCAAGGCGCCTTGCGCTGACCTCCCCGCTTCTCCTCCCTGAGCGGGTGCCTGTCGTTTTTTCGATTAGGCTGTTTAACCCGCCGTTCAAGCGGCGGGTTTTTTTATGGGCGGCCGGAAAGTGCGGTCTTAGCCGCCATTTCATGGTTTCCGGTGCCGGTTGGCATTCATTCGGCGGTCTGCGTATCGGCCGCCGCCTCGGGAATCAGCCAGCTTTCGATCAGCGCATGCGCCTCATCGAGCCCGGTGCGCTTGAGCGCCGAGAACAGTTGCGCGCTCAGTTCACCGCGATAGCCGGCGGCGCGGTATTCGGCCAATCCCTTCTGGGCGGTGCGCAACGCGTTCGTGCTTTCCTGGCGCGTCAATTTGTCGCATTTGGTCAGCAGCGTGTGGATCGGCTTGCCGGTCGGCGCGAACCACTCGATCATGCGCCGGTCCAGCTCCGTCAGCGGCCGGCGCGAGTCCATCATCAGGATCATGCCGCGCAACTGCGAGCGCGATTGCAGATAGGTGGACAGCAGCGCTTCCCAGTGCGCCTTCGCCGCCCCCGGCACTTCCGCATAGCCGTAGCCGGGCAGGTCGACGAGATAGCCCGTCAGTTCGTCCACCTTGCCTACCGAAAAATAGTTGATGTGCTGCGTGCGGCCGGGCGTCTTACTCGCGAACGCGAGCCGCTTCTGATTGCAGAGCACATTGATCGCGGTCGATTTGCCCGCGTTCGAGCGTCCGGCAAAAGCGATTTCGGGCTGCGCGGTTGCGGGCAGATCGCGCAGATGATTGACGGTAGTGAAGAAACGGGATTCGTGGAGCAGGAAGGGCATGGTGGAGGCCAGATGGAAGACGCCGCGGAACTCGCAGCGGGAACGGGGTCAAGCCCGACTGGCGTCTAAGCGATTAGCGAGTTATTGTACAATACGATGGTTTACTGAAAACCTGACGGGGCCGCCCCACGTGCCTTGGGGGCTCCTGGCGGTCACTCGGTCGCCGTCGTCGTACTTTGCAGAACCTCTAAAATCCCACAAGACGAGACAGGGTGTGCGAATGAATCGACTGTGCAAGACTCTGATGGTGCTTCACGTAGCGGCAGGTCTTTCAGGTTTGGCAATTCAGGCACGAGCAGCAGATCCGGCGAAACCGGACGTCAATCGGGGGCAGGCAATCGCCATGCAGGTCTGCGCGTCATGCCACGGGGCAGACGGCAACAGCGCCGGTGGTGCCTATCCGAAGCTGGCGGGCCAGCATCCTGAGTATCTCGTCAAGCAGCTCAGAGATTTCAAGACGCAGCCGGGCGCCAGGCAGCCCGCGCGCAACAATGCGATCATGGCGGGCATGGCTGCGGCGCTGTCCGATCAGGACATGGTCAACGTCGCGGCCTACTTCTCGACGCAGACGCCGAAGCCCGGCTATGCGCATAACAAGAACACTGTCGCACTCGGTCAGCAGATTTATCGCGGCGGCATCGCCGACCGGGGCGTGCCGGCCTGCGCAAGCTGCCATGGTCCCACCGGTCAAGGCATCCCGTCGCAGTTCCCGCATTTGTCGGGACAGTGGGCCGAGTACTCGGTGGCGCAGTTGACCGCGTTTGCCCAAGGGCCGGGCGCGCGTAATAACAACGACGCGATGCATGCGATAGCATCGCGTTTGTCGGACAACGAGATCAAGGCCGTCGCCGATTACATCGCGGGCTTGCATTAGGAATCCGCACGCGGAATGCAACCGGCTCGGCGAGGCCGGTAAAAACAAGAAAAGGGTGAGGGTGTCGTCTCTACGATAGCCCTGCACCCTTTTTTGCTGTTCAGTCGGAGTTTGAATGAGCGTCACCACGTCGGGTCTGCAGTCGAAGTCGAGCAATCGCGTCTTGCGCAGTACCGTCGAGCTTCTGAGCTCGATGCGTTTCGCCATTGCACTGCTCGTGATTCTGTCGATCGCCAGCATCATCGGCACTGTCCTCACGCAGGACGATCCGTATCCCAACTACGTCAACCAGTTCGGCCCGTTCTGGGCGGACATCTTCCGCGCGCTGAGCCTTTACACGGTGTACAGCTCGTGGTGGTTCATGCTGATTCTCGGCTTCCTGATGGTGTCGGTGTCGCTGTGCGTGATCCGCAATGCGCCGAAGATGCTCGCCGACGCGAAGAGCTGGAAGGACAAGGTCCGCGAAGGCAGCCTGCGTGCGTTTCATCACAAGGGCGAGTTCGCGGTGCACGGCACGCGCGCGCAGACCTCGGCGGTGCTCGCCAGGCTCTCGGCGAAACTCGGCTACAAGTTCGTCACGCGCGAGTCGGAAGGCGCGACGCTGATCGCCGCGAAGCGCGGCGCGCTGACGAAGTTCGGCTACATTTCCGCGCACCTCGCGATCGTCGTGATCTGCCTCGGCGGCCTGCTCGACAGCAACCTGCCGATCAAGCTGCAGATGTGGCTGTTCGACAAGTCGCCGATCAACTCGAACACGGTCATCAACGAGATTCCGCCCGAGCATCGGCTGTCGCAATCGAACCCGACGTTCCGCGGCTACGCGTGGGTCCCCGAAGGGCAGCACGTGTCGACGGCGATCCTGAACCAGCCCAACGGCTCGCTGATCCAGGACCTGCCGTTTTCGATCGAGCTGAACAAGTTCATCGTCGATTACTACTCGACCGGCATGCCGAAGCTGTTCGCAAGCGACATCGTCGTGATCGATCACAAGACCGGCGCGCGCGTGCCGGCGCGCGTCGAGGTCAACAAGCCGTTCGAATACGACGGCGTGTCGATTTACCAGTCGAGCTTCCAGGACGGCGGCTCGCAGATGCAGATGACCGCCTACCCGATGTCGGGTCCGAGCGCGAAGACCGCGCCGTTCGGCGGCACGATCGGCGGCAGCGCGCCGCTGAGCACGGCCACGCCGCTCGCGGATGGGCAGACCGTCGAGTTCACCGACTTCCGCGCGATCAACGTCGAAAACATCTCGAACGGCAGCGGCCAGAACGACGCGCGCGGCGTCGCCGCGCATCACTCGCTGAAGGAAGCGTTCGACGAGCGCCTCGGCTCCGGCGCGAAGACCTCGAAGCCGCTCGATCTGCACAACGTCGGCCCGTCGGTGCAGTA
The DNA here is from genome assembly GCF_017104985.1 of Paraburkholderia sp. Ac-20342. Lineage (NCBI taxonomy): Bacteria > Pseudomonadati > Pseudomonadota > Betaproteobacteria > Burkholderiales > Burkholderiaceae > Paraburkholderia > Paraburkholderia sp. Ac-20342. The sequence continues at coordinate 42,527 of NZ_JAAGPQ010000035.1, forward strand.
CAAGATTCGCGGCAAGGATGGCCAGGCGCGCGAGTACAACAATTACATGCTGCCGGTCGACGTGAACGGCGAAAAGATGTTCCTCGCCGGCATGCGCCTGAACCCCGACGACCCGTTCCGCTACCTGCGCATTCCGGCCGACAGCGGCGGCACGCTCAAGGAGTGGATGGGCCTGCGCGCGACGCTCGAAGACCCCGCGAAACGCGCCACGGCCGCGCACCAGTTCGCGCAGCGCTCGGTGCCGGGCTCGAATGCCGAACTGCAGCAACATCTCGAGGAAAGCGCGCTGCGCGTGCTGACCCTTTTTGCGGGCGCCGACAGCAGCCTGAAGATGCCGAATGGCGAAACGCCCGGCGGTTTCCAGGCGATCGCCGGTTTTATCGACCATTCGGTGCCGAAGGGCGAGCAGGAAAAGGCTGCGGGCCTGCTGCTGCGCATGCTCGAAGGCGTGACGTGGGACTTGTGGCAACTGTCGCGCCAGCAACTCGGCGAGCCCGCCGCGCCGGCCAACGCGGACTCGAGCCGCTTCATCCAGAGTTCGCTCAACGCGATATCCGACAGCTTTCTGTATGGATCGCCCGTCTATTTGCAGCTTGACTCATTCAAGCAGGTGCAAGCTTCGGTATTTCAGTTGACGCGCGCGCCTGGCAAAAAAGTCGTGTATCTTGGCAGCCTGCTTCTCGTGTTGGGCATCTTTTCGATGTTCTATGTCCGCGAACGGCGTCTGTGGTTCTGGCTCAAGGATACCGAGCACGGCACGAACGTCGTGATGGCGATGTCGAGTGCGCGCAAGACGCTCGACTTCGAAAAGGAGTTCGTCCAGACGCGCGACGCCGTTGGCGCCGCACTGGGCGCGAAACTCAGCGCAGCAGCCGACGCCGGCCCGTCCGCTCAGGCCGGCGCGCCAAGCTCACAGGATTCGACCCGGTAAGATCATGGACTTGACTCACGTTTCCTCATCCGCTTCTTCTCCCGCTTCCGCCGCGCGTGCCGACAAGGCGTTCGCGGGCGGCACGCCCGAACAGCTTCCGTACTACGACGAACGGCCGTTCCTGAAACGGCTCGGTATCGTCGACTGGCTGTTCGCGCTGGTGCTCGTCGGCGGCGCCGGGTTCGCGCTGTCGCGCTATCACCCGTTCATGAACTACTACGACAAACTGGTGCTGGTGTGCTCGGTGCCGGTTTTCGTCGTGCTCGGCTGGCGCTGGAAGCCGGTGCGTCCGCTGATGGTGGGGATCGCCGCGCTGTCGCTGTTCGCAATCCAGATCTATCACGGCGATCTGAGCCGCGCCGACGACGCGTTCTTCCTCAAATACTTCCTGTCGAGCCAGTCCGCGATCCTGTGGATGAGCGCGCTGTTCGTATTTGCGACCGTGTTCTACTGGATCGCGCTGCTGTCGCGCTCGCCGACCGGCGCCGCGATCGGCTCGAAAATGACGTGGGCGGCTGTGCTGATGGGCTTCGTCGGCATGATGGTGCGCTGGTACGAGTCGTACCTGATCGGCGCGGATGTCGGCCATATTCCGATCTCGAACCTCTATGAAGTGTTCGTGCTGTTCAGCCTGATTACGGCGCTGTTCTATCTGTACTACGAGCAGCACTACAACACGCGTGCGCTCGGCGCATTCGTGCTGCTCGTAATCAGCGCGGCGGTCGGCTTCCTGATGTGGTATTCGGTCGCACGCGATGCGCAGCAGATCCAGCCGCTCGTGCCGGCGCTGCAAAGCTGGTGGATGAAGATTCACGTGCCGGCGAACTTCATCGGCTACGGCAGCTTCGCGCTGTCGGCGATGGTCGGCGTCGCGTATCTGGCGAAGGAACGCGGCATACTCGCGGATCGTCTGCCCGAGCTCGAGGTGCTCGACGACGTGATGTACAAGTCGATCGCGGTCGGTTTCGCGTTCTTCACGATCGCGACGATTCTCGGCGCGCTATGGGCCGCCGAAGCGTGGGGCGGCTACTGGAGCTGGGACCCGAAGGAAACGTGGGCGCTGATCGTCTGGCTGAACTACGCGGCGTGGCTGCATATGCGTCTGATGAAAGGCCTGCGCGGCGCGGTGGCCGCATGGTGGGCGCTGACCGGCCTGCTGGTCACGACGTTCGCGTTCCTCGGCGTGAACATGTTCCTGTCGGGCTTGCATAGTTACGGCAAGCTGTAAGATCGGCCGCGCTGCACCGACTAAAAACCGCCGAGTGCCTGGTCACCGGCGGTTTTTTCATGGCGGACGGAATATCCGCTGCATCCAGACGTTTGCCGTTCGAGTGCCTGCGCCAGTACCGGCGCGGGGATTGGCGTCAATACCGCGGATGACAGATGCCCCCGAACGGGCGATCATCAATACGGCCCTGCGACGCGCGCGACGCGGCGGGGCAGCAAGGAGCAGCACCATGTGGATCAAGCGAAGCGACAGCATTCAACTGACCGGCGATGACATCGCGCGCAGCGAAATCACGCCGCGGCATGTCTTCGAGAACCGGCGGCGCATCCTGCAGGCGGCGGGCGCGATGGCGCTCGGCAGCCTGATCGGCGTGAGCGGAGAGGCACTTGCGACGTACTCGTCACCGGACCCGAAGGCGCAGAAACTCGCGGCGAAAACGAACACGAAGTTCGTCGCGCTGGACAAGATCACGCCGTACAAGGACATCACGACCTACAACAACTTCTACGAGTTCGGCACCGACAAATCCGATCCCGCGCAGAACGCGGGCACGTTGCGTCCGCACCCGTGGAAGGTGAGCGTCGAGGGGGCGATCAAGAACCCGAAGGTGTACGACATCGACGAATTGCTGAAGCTCGCGCCGCTCGAGGAACGCGTGTACCGGCTGCGTTGCGTCGAAGGCTGGTCGATGGTGATTCCGTGGATCGGCGTGTCGCTGTCGGAACTGATCAAACGCGTCGAGCCGACCGGCAACGCGAAGTACGTGCAGTTCATCACGCTCGCCGATCCGTCGCAGATGCCGGGGTTGTCGACACCCGTGCTCGACTGGCCCTATTCCGAAGGCCTGCGCATGGACGAAGCGATGCATCCGCTGACGCTGCTGACGATGGGCGTCTACGGCCAGGTGCTGCCGAACCAGAACGGCGCGCCGGTGCGTGTTGTGGTGCCATGGAAGTACGGCTTCAAGAGCGCGAAGTCGCTCGTGAAAATCCGTTTCGTCGAGAAGCAGCCGCCGACCAGCTGGAACACGTATGCGTCGAACGAATACGGCTTTTATTCGAACGTGAATCCGAACGTCGATCATCCGCGCTGGAGCCAGGCGACCGAACGGCGCATCGGCGAGGACGGTTTTTTCACGCCGAAGCGCAAGACGCTGATGTTCAACGGCTACGGCGATCAGGTCGCATCGCTCTATCAGGGCATGGACCTGAAGAAGAATTTCTGAGGCGACGGCGATGACGATGACTTCCGACACGCAATCCGTCACCCGGAACGAACCCGCGACGCAAGGGGCGACCTCGGCCGCGCGAGCGAAAGCGTCGGCGGCGCAGCGGCCCGTGGGCGGCGCGCGCTGGATCGTGCCGGCCAAGGTCGCGGTGTTCATCGCGGCGCTGTATCCGCTCGCGCGCATCGTGCTGTTCGGCATGACCGACCGGCTCGGCGCGAATCCGATCGAGTTCATCACACGCTCGACGGGCCTGTGGACGCTCGTGTTCCTCTGCATCACGCTGGCGGTGACGCCGCTGCGCCGCCTCACCGGTGTCGCCGCGTTGCTGCGCTTGCGGCGCATGCTCGGTCTTTATGCGTTCTTCTACGCGGCGCTGCATTTCACCACCTACCTCTGGTTCGACAAGTGGTTCGATCTCGCGGCGATTCTGAAGGACATCGGCAAGCGGCCGTTCATCACGGTGGGCTTCGCGGCGTTCGTGCTGCTGATCGCGCTCGCGGCCACCTCGCCGCGCGCGATGGTGCGCAAGCTCGGGCGTCGCTGGCAGACGCTGCATCGCGCGATCTACGCGATCGGCGTGCTCGCGATCCTGCACTTCTGGTGGATGAAGGCCGGCAAGCACGATCTGCTGCTGCCGAAGATTTACGGCGCGATCATGATCGCGCTGCTCGGCTGGCGTCTGGTGGTGTGGCTGCGCGAGCGGAGTCTGAAAACGCGGCGACGGTGACGGCGGGCGCTCGGTTTACGCTGCTTGGGTGGCGATAGCGTTCAATAGCAAAAAGGCGATACCGTAGTGGCATCGCCTTTTTGCTTTTTGCTGCTTGCACGAAGAGTCGAGGCCCGCGCGGGTTTCAGTGCGGCGCTCGACGTTCCTCGATGCTGACCGATGCTTATCGATGTTTACTCCGGCAAAATCGCCTCACCCGCAAACAGCTGCTGCACCTCTTCACGCGCGCGAACCACATGCGCCTGTGTACCATCCACCATCACTTCGGCGGCGCGTGCACGCGTGTTGTAGTTCGAGCTCATCACGAAGCCGTACGCGCCGGCCGAGCGGATCGCGAGCAGGTCGCCCGGCTCGACAGCGAGCAACCGTTCTCGGCCGAGCCAGTCGCCGCTTTCGCAGACCGGGCCGACCACGTCGTACACCTGCGCGGGCACGTCACGCTTCACGACGGGGTCGATCGCGTGATACGCCTCGTACATCGCGGGGCGCGCGAGATCGGTCATCGCCGCGTCGACGATCGCGAAGTTCTTGTCCGCGCCCGGCTTCAGGAATTCGAGACGCGTGAGCAGCACGCCCGCATTACCGACCAGCGAGCGGCCCGGCTCGAAATACACTTCGCGATGGCCGTGGCCGCGTGCTTCGATGCGATCGAGCACCGTGCGCACGAACATGCCGATTTCCGGCGGCGTTTCGTCGTCGTAGGTGATGCCGAGACCGCCGCCCACGTCGATATGGCGAATCGTCACGCCGTCCTGCTCGATCTGCTCGACGAGGTCCAGCAGTTTGTCGATCGCGTCGAGATACGGCGCGACTTCGGTGATCTGCGAGCCGATATGGCAGTCGATGCCGACCACCTCGAGGTTCGCCATCGCCGCGGCCGCCCGGTACGTGGCGCGCGCGTCTTCGAAGGCGACGCCGAACTTGTTGCTCTTGAGTCCGGTGGAAATATACGGATGCGTTTTCGCGTCGACGTCGGGATTCACGCGCAGCGACACCGGCGCTTTCTTGCCCATTTCGCCGGCCACCGTGTTGAGGCGGTCGAGCTCGGGAATCGATTCGACGTTGAAGCATTTGACGCCGGCCGCGAGCGCGTCGCGCATTTCGCCCGCCTGCTTGCCGACGCCCGAAAACACGGTGTTTTCCGCTTTGCCGCCCGCCGCCAGCACGCGCGCCAGTTCGCCGCCCGAGACGATGTCGAAGCCCGCGCCGAGGCGCGCGAACACGTTCAGCACCGCGAGATTGCTGTTGGCCTTGACGGCCACGTGCACGCTCGCGCGGCGTCCGGCGCAGGCGCCTGCGTAGGCGTTCCATGTGGCGGTGAGCGCGGCGCGTGAATAAACGTAGAGCGGCGTGCCGAACTGCTCGGCGAGGGAAACGGCGGACACGTCTTCGGCGTGCAATATGCCGTCGACGTAGTCAAATGCGGATCGAGTCATGCGAAAGTCTTATTGAACGGAAGGAGCGGCAGAGGCGGGCAGCGGCACGGCGGGAGCGGAAGCCGCCGAAGCGGGCGGCGTGGCAAGCTGATCTTCGGGGGCCAGCGTGAGCGGCGTGCCCGAGGTGTCCGGGATCGAGCCCATGTCGGCCGCGCTGCCGCTAGCCGGTTGCGTTTGATCCGGCGCCGGCGTTTGCGTGCGATGAGCCGGCGGGGCAGGCATGGGCGGCACGGTTGGCAGATAGAGCGAGCCGCGTTGACCGCAACCGGCGAGCACGCAACCTGCGAAAATGGCTAAAACCGCTACAATCGCGCGGCCGGGTGCCGCCGCGCGCATCCGAGATACGACTCGCATGACTGTCCCTGAATGAATAATCGATGGAGTTTAGCATGTCCGATAGTGATTACCTGACCCGTGCGGAAGCCGTGCTGGCCGCCATCGAGAGCGCGCTCGACGACATCGGCGCCGACATCGAAGCCGAGCGCAGCGGCAACGTTCTGACGCTCGAATTCGAGAACCGCACGAAGATCATCGTCAACCTTCAGCCGCCGATGAGCGAGATCTGGATCGCCGCGAAGGCGGGCGGTTTTCACTTCCGTTTCGTCGATGGGCAATGGCGCGACACGCGCAGCGGCGCGGAGTTTTTCGCGGCGCTCTCGCAGTACGCGACCGAGCAGGCCGGCGAGCCGGTGCAGATCGCCGCGCAGTAAGCCCGAGGCGCTCTCAAAACAGAACCGCCGCGTATCGAGCTATCGAACGCGGCGGTTTTTGCTTTCCGGCGGGAGTTCTACGCAACTTCGCGAGGCAGCCTCGGTGTCCGCGGCTCAATGCCCGCGGAACAGATTCATGATGTCCTGCTTCTCCTGCTCGCCGACCTGCTCGGGCGCCGCCGAGGCCGCGGAAGCGGCGCTCGCCCCGGCGTCGAGCGTGGCCTGGCTCACGCCGACCGTCGCGACGAAACCGTGCCCCGGCGTGAAGTCGTCGAAATAAAGCTCCGAGCCGATTTCGCTGACATCATCGGGGCGCGCCATCTTGTACTCGGGCACGCCCTTCAGTGCGTGGCCCATGTACTCGATCCACACCGGCAGCGCGAGGCCGCCGCCGGTTTCCTTGTCGCCGAGACTGCGCGGGTTGTCGTAGCCGATCCATGCGATGGCCGTGAGCGTGTGCTGATAACCGGCGAACCACGCGTCGCGCGAATCATTGGTCGTGCCGGTCTTGCCGCCGAGATCGGTGCGCTTGAGCGCGTTGCTCTTCGCGCCGGTGCCGCGCTGCGCGACGCTTTGCAGCAGACTGTTCATCACGTAGGCGTTGCGCGGCTGGATCGCGAACGGCGCGCTTTGTCCGGCCACGAGCGGCTGCGCATGGGCGACGACGACACCGCGCTGATCGGTGACTTCGGCGATCAGATACGGGTTGATGCGGTAGCCGCCGTTGGCGAACACCGAGAACGCGCCCGCCATCTGCAACGGCGTGACGAGACCCGCGCCGAGCGCCATCGGCAGATAGGCGGGGTGACGCTCGGCGTCGAAGCCGAAGCGCGTGATGTACTGCTGCGCGTACTTCGTGCCGATCTGGTTCAGGATGCGGATCGACACGAGGTTCTTCGACTTCTGCAGCGCGGTGCGCATCGTCATCGGACCGTCGAAGCCGCCGCCGTAGTTCTTCGGCTCCCACGCCTGGCCGCCGGTTTCGGCGGCGCTGAAAAAGAGCGGCGCGTCGTTGATGATCGTGGCCGGCCCGAGTCCCTTTTCGAGCGACGCCGAATAGATGAACGGCTTGAAGCTCGACCCCGGCTGACGCCACGCCTGCGTGACGTGATTGAACTTGTTCTTGTTGAAGTCGAAGCCGCCGACCAGCGCACGAATCGCGCCGTCCTGCGGGACCACCGAAATAAACGCGCCTTCCACCTGCGGCAATTGCGTGATCGACCAGTCGCCGTCGTCGTTCTTCACGAGCCGCACGATCGCACCGGGCCGGATGCGCTGATTCGGCTGCGCGCGCGGGCCGAGCGCGAACTGCGCATAGCGCAGGCCGTCGCCCTGGATCGTCGCGACGTTGCCGTCGATGAACGTCGCCTGCACCTGCTTCGGACTCGCCGCCGTGACGACGGCCGCGATGATCTCGCCGTTGTCCGGATGCTCGACGAGCGCGTCGTCGATCGCCTGTTCGCGCTCCTGCGCATCGGACGGCAGATCGATGAACGCCTCCGGCCCGCGATAGCCGTGCCGCCGTTCGTAGTCCATCAGCCCCTTGCGCAGCGCGCGATAGGCGACGTCCTGATCGGCCGAGTCGATCGTGGTCACGACGTTCAGCCCGCGCGTGTAGGCTTCCTCGCGATACTGCGCGTACATCATCTGCCGCACCATTTCCGCGACGTACTCCGCGTGCACGCTGTACTCCTTGCCCATGCCCTTGACGACGAGCGGCTGGCCGCGCGCGTCGTCGTACTGCTGCTGGGTGATGTAGCGCAACTCGTACATGCGTTGCAGGATGTACTCCTGCCGCACCTTCGCGCGTTTCGGATTGACGACCGGGTTATACGCGGACGGCGCCTTCGGCAAGCCCGCGAGCATCGCCGATTCGGCGAGCGTCAGATCCTTGAGATCCTTGCCGAAGTACACCCGCGCGGCGCTCGCAAAACCATAGGCGCGCTGGCCGAGATAGATCTGATTCATGTACACCTCGAGAATCTGATCCTTCGTCAGCTTCGACTCGATCTTGTACGCGAGCAGCATCTCGTAAATCTTGCGCGTATAGGTTTTCTCGCTGGAGAGGAAGAAGTTGCGCGCGACCTGCATCGTGATCGTGCTCGCGCCTTGCGTCGCGTGGCCGTTGGTCAGCGCGACGAAGCCCGCGCGCGCGATGCCGGTCAGATCGACGCCGCCGTGGTCGTAGAAGCGCGCGTCCTCGATCGCGAGGATCGCGTTCTTCAGGCTGTCGGGCACGTCCTGGATATGCACGATGTCGCGCCGTTCCGCGCCGAATTCGCCGATCAGCACGTGGTCGGCCGTGTAGATGCGCAGCGGCACTTTCGGACGATAGTCGGTCAGCGCATCGAGCGAAGGCAGGTTCGGCGTGGCGACCACGAGCGCATAGCCGAGCACCAGCGCCACGCACACGACGCCCGCCGCGATCAGCCCCACAAAGCCGAAGACGAGCTTCAGCCACAACGGGCGTTTGCGCTTTGTCGGCGCGGGCGGCGCGGGCGGCGGGGACGTAGGAGACGTGGGTTGCATAGGGGTATCGAAAAAACGGTCCCGCGATTATAGCCGCCTCGCTTCCTCAGCTTTCGGCATGCTTACGAATAGTCCGGAAAGCAGTGTGAAAACCGGCGGCGCGCCGTGCCTGGAGATGACTTCACTGTAGCCGCTTTGATCCCGCGAGGGGCGTCCTCGCCGCAACGTTGGCCATTTGGCTGAATGTCGCTCGGAGCCCTGTCTCTCCACAATGGTCCCTCGTTGCTCGCGTTCGAATGGTTCGTCGCGTGAGTCAGAGGGAGGGCCTGATGGCATATAAAAATTCGTGGCTTGAAGCGATGCAGTCGGGGCGGCAGCGCTTCGCCGCCGGGATCGACGTCGGTTCGCAAAGCGTGCGGCTCGTCGTGCTGAGTCAGCGTGCGCGCGCCTATGGCGCGCTGCATCTCGAATATGTGAAGACGGTGCCGCTGGCGGCTGGCGCGATGGCGGGCACCGAGATCGCCGACCGCCAAGCCATCGCGCGCGCCTTGCGCGATGCGTTTGCGGGGCTGCCGCGGCTGTGCGCGACGCATGCGCTGCAATGTTCGATGGCGGTGCCCGCGTCGGCGACGCTCACGACCACGGTGCCGCTCGCACAGCTCGCGGCGCAGAGTCATTGCGTGGAAGAGGACGGCGGTCCCGCGCTTGCCGGCCTCGCGCCCGCGGTAATGGGCGAGGCGGAGCGCATCGCCGGCATCGAGCGGCATGCGCTAGCGGTCGACTGGTATGTCGACGACACGCCGGCGCCGGTGCGTTCGGTGACGATCGCGGCGACCGCTCGCCAGCATCTCGAAGCGCGCATCGAATGCGCGGCGACCGCGGGCATTTCGCTGACCGCGATCGACGGCGAGCCGCATGCGGCGTTGCGCGCGCTGCGCTATGCAGCGGATCAGGAACTCGATGCGCACGAGCCGTATGCGGCGCTGTGGATCGGCACGGACGGCGTGTACGGGTGGCGTGTCGTCGACGGCGCGATCGAGGGCGAGATGCATTACCCGGCGCCCGAGCACACCGATCTCGCGGATGCGCTGCGCGACCTCGTTCGCGGGCCGGTGTTCGATTGCGCGCTGGTCGGCGGCGAGATCGATCTGCTCGATGGCGTCGGCTTTTCGATGGCCGATATCGGCGACGTGCTCGGCTGCTCGGTGCTGCCATTCGAATGCGCGCTGCTCGGCAGCCGCATGCGGCCGCTCGACGACGGACTGCTGTACGAGCCGGCCGGCGCGGTCGCGTTCGGGCTCGCGCTGCGCGGGGTGATCGAATGATGCGCGGCCTTTCGTTTGTGTTTCTGCCGTTCTGGCCGGCGGCGCGCCCATCGCTGCCGCCGACGCCGCCGGTCGCGTCGCGTGAGACGCGCTTCGCGAAGCCGTGGCTCGGCGGTTTCAATCTGCTGCCTTACCGGCAACGCAATGCACGGCTGGCGCGGCGGCGCTGTCTGCGCGACTGGGCGGTGGCGGCGAGCGTCGGCGCGGCCGGCGTACTTGCATTTGCCGGCTGGCAGGCAGTCGAAAAGACGCGGCTCGAGGCACGGCGTGCGTTGGCCGAACAGGCGCTCGCGCAACTCGCGGCGCCGCTCGCCGAGCACGCGAAGCTGCGGCGAGCGCAGGACGAGCAGCGCAACGACGCTGCGCGAGCAACGAGCCTGTCGGTGCCGCTCGCGCACCTGCTCGATCTGCTCGAAGTGCTGAGTTTCGAACCCGGCGACGGCGTCGTGCTGCGGCAGTTGCGCCAGCGCGAGTATGAGACGGAGTTGCTCGCGACGTCGCGCAGCCATGTTGCGTCGGCTGAATGGCTCAAACGCGTCGGGGCGGTTCACGGCGTGCAGGGCGCGGAGATGCGCGACCTGCATCGGCCGGCCACGCGCGGCGGCGCGGCGACGGATAAGACGGTAAATAAGGCGGCAAATAAGACGGCGGATACGGCGACGGATAAGACGGCAAGCGGTCCAGTCGAGTTCGACGCGCGTTTGCGCTGGGGGGAGCCGCCGCCGAAAAACACGCTGCTGGCTGGGGCGTCGGCGGCGCACGGGGCGAAGTCCGCAAAATCGGGAGGTGAAAAATGAGCACGACCTTTTTCGAAGCGGGCGGCGTGCCGTACGCCTCGTTCGATCTTTCGCGCTGGATAAGGCGTGTGCGGGTGCCGCTCGATGCGTGGAGCCGGCGTCGCCGCTGGCTGGTCGCGTCGCTGCTTGCGCTGCTCGTGTTTGGCCTCGGCGCGTATGGCTGGATTGCCGCCGATCTTGGTGGTCTGGTCGCGAGCCGAGCGACGCTCGCGCTCAGCACGCAGCGTCTCGCCGATGCGCGGCGCGCGCTCGCGCAATTGCCGTCGTTGCGTCGCCAGGCGGCCGCGCTGCCGGTTGTCTCTCCGGTTGCTGCCTCATGGGGTTCGGCGGACGACGTGCGCGTCGTTTCCGAACTGGCCGCGCAGAACGGCGTGGCGTTGCTCTCCGTGAAACCCGGTGCCGCGAGCGGCGACGGCGCCGAACGCATGCGCCCTTTGCAACTCACGGCGCGCAGCGACTTCGTTCATCTGATGGCGTTCTTTCATGGGCTCGCGCAATTGCCGGTGCTGATCGTTCCCGTCGACGTGACCGTCAAGCAGGACAGCACGGCGCTCGCGGTGAGCGCGACGTTGCGCGTGTTCGAGGCGCTGCGGCCGGCCGTGGCGGCCGACGCGGCTCGGCTGCGCGATGGCGTGAGCGTCGATGCCAGCCTCGATCCGGACGAGACCGATGAAGACGACGAGGAGCTTGTGTTCTTCGATCCGTTTGCGCGGCCGCCGACGTACACGAGCGGCGCGCCGGACGATGCCGAACCGTTGCGTCTGGTCGGCCTGCTCAGCGATCGCGGGCACGGGCTCGCACTGCTCGATACGCCGGACGGCGCCACCACGGTCACGGCCGGGCAGCAGCTTGGCACCGAGCGTGTCGCGCGGCTCGACGCGCTCGGCATCACGCTCGCGAACGGCGCGGCGACACGCACGCTCACGTTGACGGAGGCGTCATGACGAATCGGGTGAAGCGATGGGGCATGGTCGTGTCGCGCATCGGGCGCGGCTGGAGCGGCAGTGCCGGTCTTTGCCTCGGCCTCTGCATCAACGCCACGGTGGGTGCAGACCTCGCGCAGGCTTCGATACCGCCATTGTTGCCGCCGCTGCCGGCCTATATGTCGCTCGAAGATACGGATTCGTCAGCGGATTCGGGATACGGAACGGCGCCGTTGTCAAGCGGTGGCGGCGGCGAGGTGCCGAATCCGTTTCGCGACGGTTCGGCACAAAACGCGGCACAAAGCGCGGCGCAAAACACCGCGCAAGATGCGGACGCTACCGGAACGGCCGCGCCCTCGGCCGATGCGCCAAACGCATCCCTGAGCGACTCCGCCGACGGCACGGCAAGCACCGGCAGCGCCGTCCCGTCGCCGAAACAATCCGCCGCAGCCGCGCGCGACGACACCGCCGGCGGCACGCTCGAAGGCCCACCCGTCCCGCTGCCGCCGCCCGCGCGCCTGAGCGACGCAGCGAACGCTGCCGCCGACGCCGGTCTGCCGGCTGGCGACAAACCGATCTCGCTGAATTTCCAGCACGCGGAACTCGGCGCCGTGCTCAAAGCGTTCGCCGAGTTCACCGGCCTGAACATCGTCGCGAGCGACAAGGTGCGCGGCGCCGTTTCGCTGCGGCTCGACAAGGTGCCATGGCGCACCGCGTTCGACACGTTGCTCGACGTCAACAATCTGTCGATGGAACGACACGGCAACGTGCTCTGGGTGGCGCCGGCCGCGGAGCTGGCCGCGCGCGAACGGCAGCGCTTCGAAGCGCACGCGCGGGCCGCCGATCTCGAACCGCTCGCGAGCCGCACGTTCCAGTTGCACTACGCGCACGCCGAGGACGTGCGGCGTCTGCTGACCGGCTCCGGCACCCAGCGCGTGCTCTCCAAACGCGGTGCCGTGACCGCCGATCCTCGCACCAACCTGCTGTTCGTGACCGATCTCGCGGGGCGGCTCGAACAGATCGCGGCGCTGATCGCGGCCGTCGACCGGCCGACCCGCCAGGTGCTGATCGAGGCGCGCATCGTGGAGGGCGACCATGGCTTTTCGCGCAATCTCGGCGTGAAGCTCTCGCTCGCGGGCACGAGTGCGGACGGCACGGCAAGAGGCCTCGGCGGCGGCGCGGACGGCACCGTCTTCGATCTGTCCGCCCGGCCGGTCTCGGGCTTCGATGCCGCCACCGCGGGCCTCACGTTGTTCGCGGCCCACGCCACGCGGCTGCTGAATCTCGAACTCTCCGCGCTCGAGGCCGAGGGGCATGGGAAAATCGTCTCGAGCCCGCGGGTCGTCACCGCGGACAGGATGAAGGCGATCGTCGAGCAGGGCACCGAGCTGCCGTATCAGGCCAAGGTCGGGCAGGGCGTGTCGGGCGTGCAGTTTCGCCGGGCCACGCTGAAACTGGAAGTCGAGCCGCAGATCATGCCGGACGGCCGCGTCGTGCTCGATCTCGACGTGGCGAAGGACAGCGTCGGCGAGCAGACCGACGCCGGGCCCGCGATCAACACCAAGCACGTGCAAACGCGCGTCGAGGTCGAGGACGGTGGTACGGTGTCGATAGGCGGAATTTACGCGACCGACGACCGGGACGACGTGGAACGGGTGCCCTTTCTCGGCAAAATACCGGTTCTGGGCGCGCTTTTCCGCAACCGGGCCCACCGTGACTCGCTTAGCGAACTGGCGGTTTTCATCACGCCGAGCGTCGTTCACGAAAATTAGGGCGTGTCAGGCAGGCCACCGCTGCCGTTCACGGGCGGTGCGCAGGCTCGACAAGGCAGCCGCTTTGCCAGTAAGCTGCGGCACGAACTACACCGGATTAGCCAGAGGACACCGTTGCAAGCGCGGGACGCACACGCCAATGTTTTTTTCGTAGGGCTCATGGGGGCAGGGAAAACCACCGTGGGTCGGGCGGTTGCGCGCCGTCTCGAGCGCCCGTTCTTCGATTCCGACCATGAAATCGAGGCTCGCACGGGCGCGCGCATTCCGACGATCTTCGAGCTGGAAGGCGAGGCGGGCTTTCGCGACCGCGAAGCGGGCGTGATCTCCGATCTCACCGGACGCGACAATATCGTGCTCGCGACCGGCGGCGGCGCGGTGCTGCGGCCGGAAAACCGCGAAGCGCTGAAAAGCCGCGGCCTCGTGATCTACCTGCGCGCCAATCCGCACGACCTGTGGCTGCGCACGCGGCGCGACAAGAATCGTCCGCTGCTGCAAACGGAAGACCCCAAGGCGCGCCTCGAAGCGCTCTATGAAGTGCGCGATCCGCTCTACCGCGAGTGCGCGCATTTCGTGATTGAAACCGGCCGGCCCTCGGTCAACGGACTCGTCAACATGGTTCTGATGCAGCTCGAGATGGCCGGTGTCGCCAAACATCCTGCGTCATAATGGACCGTATGATTACCGTCAACGTCGAACTGGGCGAGCGTGCCTACCCCATCCATATCGGTGCCGACCTGATCGGACAGACCGCGCTGTTCGCGCCGCACATCGCCGGCAGTTCGGTCACGATCGTCACCAATACCACCGTCGATCCGCTCTATGGCGACAAGCTGCGCGCGGCGCTCGCGCCGCTCGGCAAGCAGGTGTCCACGGTCGTTTTGCCGGACGGCGAAGCGTACAAGAATCTCGAAACGCTGAACCTGATCTTCGACGCGCTGCTCGGCTCGCGCGCCGACCGCAAGACCACGCTGATCGCCCTCGGTGGCGGCGTGATCGGCGACATGACCGGGTTTGCCGCGGCCTGCTACATGCGCGGCGTGCCGTTCATCCAGGTGCCGACCACGTTGCTGTCGCAGGTGGATTCGTCGGTAGGCGGCAAGACCGGCATCAACCATCCGCTCGGCAAGAACATGATCGGCGCGTTCTACCAGCCGCAGGCCGTGATCGCCGACATCGGCGCATTGCGAACCCTGCCCGCGCGCGAACTGGCGGCGGGCATCGCCGAGGTCATCAAGACCGGTGCGATTGCCGACGCCGGTTTCTTCGGCTGGATCGAAGCCAATATCGAAGCGTTGAACCGCTGCGAACCCGAGGCGCTGGCCGAGGCGGTCAAGCGCTCGTGCGAGATCAAGGCGTCGGTGGTTGCGCAGGACGAGCGCGAAGGCGGATTGCGCGCGATCCTCAACTTCGGCCATACGTTCGGCCATGCGATCGAAGCCGGGCTCGGCTACGGCGAGTGGCTGCACGGCGAGGCGGTTGGCTGCGGGATGGTGATGGCGGCCGATCTGGCGGTGCGTCTCGGCCATCTCGACGAAGCGTCGCGCAAGCGTCTCGTCGACGTAATCGTCGGCGCGCATTTGCCCACTCGCGCGCCCTCGCTCGGCGCCAACCGCTATGTCGAACTGATGCAGGTCGACAAGAAAGCGGAGGGCGGCGCGATCAAATTCATTTTGCTGAAGCGTTTCGGTGAGACGCTGATCACCCGGGCGCCCGACGCCGAGGTGCAGGCGACGCTGGCCGCCGCCGTCTAAACACGCCGCGGCATGGCTGCCACGCGTCGCGCATCGGAGTCAGGAGAGGCCGCCCATGTTTCGGAGAATCCGGTGACCGACAGGCGCAGCGACGACCTCAAGCATGAACCGGCGGCGCGTGCCGCTGCCGCTGCGAACACAGCGAGTACCGCAACCATCGGCGCGCATGCGACCGCTGTCACCGCACCGACCCAGCAGGCACTCGAAGCGCATCTCGCGCCGTATGCGGCGCACTCGGCCGAGTCGCGCGGGCGCCGCTATCCTGAGGCCGCGCCGAGCGCGCGCACCGAGTTTCAGCGCGACCGCGATCGCATCGTTCACTCGACCGCATTCCGCCGGCTCGAATACAAGACCCAGGTGTTCGTCAATCACGAGGGCGACCTGTTTCGCACGCGCCTCACGCATAGCCTCGAAGTCGCGCAGATCGCGCGTTCGGTTGCGCGTAATCTGCGTGTCAACGAAGACCTCGTCGAAGCGATTTCGCTGGCGCACGATCTCGGCCATACGCCGTTCGGCCATGCGGGCCAGGATGCGCTGAACGAATGCATGCGCGAGCACGGCGGCTTCGAGCACAACCTGCAGAGCCTCGCGGTCGTCGACGAACTGGAAGAGCACTACGGCGCGTTCAATGGCCTGAACCTCTGCTTCGAGACGCGCGAGGGCATTCTCAAGCATTGCTCGCGTGAAAATGCGCGGCGTCTGGGGGCGCTCGGCGAGCGCTTTCTCGAAGGACGGCAGCCGTCGCTCGAAGCGCAGATCGCCAACGTCGCCGACGAAATCGCGTACAACAACCACGACGTCGACGACGGCTTGCGCTCGGGCCTGCTCACGATCGAGCAGCTTGCCGAAGTGGAGCTATGGCAGACGCACTACGCGGCGGCGCGCGGCGATTTTCCGCACATCGAGGGGCGCCGGCTGATTCACGAGACGGTGCGGCGCATCATCAATACGCTGATCGTCGATCTGATCGAGACGACCCGCTCGAATCTCGCGCGTTACGCGCCGGCGTCGCTAGACGACGTGCGCGGCTCGCCGCCACTCGTCGCGCACAGCGAGGCGGTCGCCGCGCAAGCCGCTGTGCTGAAGCGTTTTCTGTTCAGAAACTTGTACCGTCACTACCGCGTGATGCGCATGGCCAACAAGGCGCGTCGCGTCGTCGTCGGCCTGTTCGACGCATTCACCGACGATCCGCGGCTTTTGCCACCGGCTTACCAGTCGGCCGATGCGGCGCTGCAACCGCGTCTGATCTCGCATTACATCGCGGGCATGACGGATCGCTACGCGGTGAAGGAGTATCAGCGGCTGTTCGTGATCGACGATAGCTACTAGGCAGGCTCGCCCGGCTTGTCATTGGTTCATCCCCCGCACGGCTCCGGGAGCGCCTGCCTCACTGCATTGCGCGCGCGCGTCCCCTCAACGCAGGCGCGACGCGAACAAGGCGCCGGCAAGCAGCGCGAGTCCGCCGACGATCGCAATCGTCTGCCACGGGTTTTCACGCACGTAGGTGTCGGCATCCGCCATGGCGACTCCGGCGCGTTGGCGCATCGAGTCGCGCGTGTCGTTCAGGCGCGTGCGCGCCTCGTCGAGCCGTTTGTTGAGCTTGCCGCGCAAGGCCACGGCATCGGCATGCGTGCCGTCCGCGAGCGTCGATTCGAGTTCCGACAGCAGCGTGCGCAATTCGTCCGCGATGTCTTCGGCCGCATGCCGGCTATGGCGGGCGATGCGCCGCGCGCGGCGGCTCGCGCTGGTCCATGATTCGCCGAGGGCGTCTCTGGTATTCGGAAGTGCTGTCATGGTCGCTCCGTCGATGAGTTGAAAGTGTCCCGCGCGCAGTCGCGCACAGCATGACTGTTGCCATGCGGGAAACGCCACCGGAACGCAACTTCAGTGCCAAACCGCGGAGCACCTTCGGTGCATGGCGGTCGGGAGCCCGGATCGCGGCGAAGGCGGGCTTATCGTCAGCAGATATTGCACGCGCTCGCGCGCACCCACGTCAAATTTACAAATGCGCGAGGCGCACCGCAGCGCGCGGCGCTCGCCGCATGAAAGCGCCGCCATCGGATCGATGACGGCGTTACCCATGCCCCGAAAATTCGACTACCCTAACTGAACGACCCCTAATATTCCGAAGCGTTAGAAACGGTAACCGATGTTGACGTAAGTGACGATCGGGTTCAGTTTGATCTTGGTTTGCGATTGCACGGTCAGCGTGCCGACCGGCGTAGCCGCTGCCGAGCTCAGCTTGGCGGTCGTGCTGAGCGGCAGGTACGAGATCGACATGCCGGCGAACCAGTGCTGATTGAACGCGTACGTGAAGCCCGCATTAAACACAGGTTCCCACGAACTATCCGTGGAGACGCTGGTCGGACCATGCAGAACGTTCGCTTCGAATGCGCTGTTGGTGATCTGCTCGCCCGTGAACCAGATACGGCTTACGCCGACACCGAGATACGGCCGGAACGAAGTTGTCGGCGCATTGAAGTAGTACTTGAACAGCAGCGTCGGGCTCCACTGTTTCGCCTGCCCGATCTTGCCGAACGGTTCGAGGCTGCCCGTGCCGTACAGGTCGAAAGTAGGCGGAACACCCAGAACGAATTCGGTGGCGATGTGATCGGTAATGAAGTAGCCGGCGGTGAAACCGATGGTGTCGGCCGAACTGAGCGAGGCGCCGGTGTTCGGCTGGGTGATGTTGGTTGGGCTGCCGCCGATGCTGGTCACTGTGAGCGGGTCGCTGCTCGACTGAGGCGCAAGGTGGAACCAGCCTGTCGTGACGTAAATGCTTCCGGCCGATTGCGCGTGCGCTGCCGTGCTCATGCAGGCTAGCACTGCCATCCCCGTTACGGCCTGTTTTAATTTCATATGTGCTCCTCCATAAAAGGCCTGCTCATTATGACGAGAACGTTTGAAACAAACCATACGCGGCGGTTAGAGCTTTCTCCCTAAGCGCCGCGTGGTTTCTGGCTTGGCCGCGTGGCGCCGAACCTCGCGCGCATGTGGCTCTTCGGACCTTCGGGTATATACCAACGCGACTATTGGATACTCCAGCATGGCACGGCTTGCACGTCTTTATGTCCCCGACCAGCCGCAACACGTCATCCTTCGCGGGCTCGACCAGCAGCCCGCTTTCGTCGACGACCAGGACTACGAGCTTTTCATCGACTGCCTGAAGGCGGCTTCGCGGGACCATCACCTCTCGATTCACGCATACGCATTGATGCCGGGCGCCGTGCAACTGCTCGTCACGCCGACCGAGGAGTCGAGCCTGCCCAAGGCGATGCAGGCCGTCGGCCGGCGCTACGTCGCGCATTTCAACCGCCGTTATGCGCGCCGCGGTACCTTGTGGGAAGGCCGTTACCGGGCCACGGTAATCGAAGGCGAGCGTTATTTCCTGCTCGCGAGCCGCGTCGTCGAGATGTGTCCGGTACGCGCGCAACTGGCCACGGCGCCTGAGGATTATCGCTGGTCGAGCTACCGGCATCACATCGGGCTGACCCTCGACAGCCTCATCACCGATCATCCGCTCTACTGGTCGCTCGGCAATACGCCGTTCGAGCGGCAGCGCGCGTACCGCGAACTGTGCGAGCAGCCGCTCGACGAGCGCGAAGCCAGCCAGCTCCAGCAGGCCACGCTGAAAGGCTGGGTGCTCGGCAGCGACACGTACCGCGAGTGGGCGGCGCGCGCCGCGAACCGGCGCGTTTCGCCGCTGCCGCGCGGGCGGCCGCGCAAGGTGCGCGAGACGCCGCATACGCAGTGAGGCGACGCTGGTGCAGCGTAGGGCGCTCCTCATAGCGCCGCCCTGAATCGAAAGAAAGCGTTTTGCATCAAAGGGCTGCATGAAAACGGCATTGCGCATGCCGTTTTCTTTTGCCCTGTTTTGATATGGAACCAATAAAAAATATCTGCGATGCACCAATTCGATAATTGGGGATCAATCATCACGTTTTATTTGCTATTCCATTGATTCGTCGCGTATATTCCGAATTCCGACGCTTTTTGATACGCATGGTCCGTCCGCGGGAAGAGCGTCGTCGTGGCTGCGATCCGCACTGCGGCAAAAGAAAAACGGTTTAACGGCCTGTCCGGCCCCTCACAGACGGTGTCCCCATGAACGACCACCAGCAACACCCGGTTCCCGCCGCCCAAGGTCTGTACGACCCGCAGAACGAGCATGACGCCTGCGGCGTCGGCTTCGTCGCCCACATCAAGGGCCAGAAGAGCCACGAGATCATCGAGCAGGGTCTGAAGATTCTCGAAAACCTCGACCACCGGGGCGCCGTCGGCGCCGATCCGCTGATGGGCGACGGCGCGGGCATCCTGATCCAGATTCCGGACGGCTTCTATCGCGAAGAGATGGCCAAACAGGGCGTGACGCTGCCGCCGGCCGGCGAATACGGCGTCGGCATGATCTTCCTGCCGAAGGAACACGCCTCGCGCATCGCCTGCGAACAGGAACTGGAGCGCACGGTGAAGGCCGAAGGCCAGGTCGTGCTCGGCTGGCGCGACGTGCCGGTCGACCACACCATGCCGATCTCTCCGACCGTCAAGGCGAGCGAACCGCTGATCCGCCAGATCTTCATCGGCCGCGGCAAGGACATCATGGTGACCGACGCGCTCGAGCGGAAGCTGTACATCATCCGCAAGACCGCGAGCCACCGCATCCAGGCGCTCAAGCTCAAGCACGGCAAGGAATACTTCGTGCCGTCGTGCTCGGCGCGCACGGTCGTCTACAAGGGGCTGCTGCTGGCGGGCCAGGTCGGCGTGTACTACCGCGATCTGCAGGACGAGCGCACCGTCTCGGCGCTCGCGCTCGTGCACCAGCGCTTCTCGACCAACACGTTCCCGGCATGGGAACTGGCTCACCCGTACCGCATGATCGCCCACAACGGCGAAATCAACACGGTGAAGGGCAACGTCAACTGGCTGAACGCGCGTACCGGCGCGATCGCCTCGCACGTGCTCGGCGACGATCTGCCGAAGCTGTGGCCGCTCATCTATCCGGGCCAATCGGATACGGCATCGTTCGACAACTGCCTCGAACTGCTTGTGATGGCCGGCTACCCGCTCGTCCACGCCATGATGATGATGATCCCGGAAGCCTGGGAACAGCACACGCTGATGGACGAGAACCGCAAGGCGTTCTACGAGTACCACGCCGCCATGATGGAGCCGTGGGACGGCCCCGCCGCGATCGCGTTCACCGACGGCCGCCAGATCGGCGCGACGCTCGACCGTAACGGTCTGCGTCCGGCGCGCTACATCGTCACCGACGACGACCTCGTCATCATGGCGTCGGAAGCCGGCACGCTGCCGATTCCCGAATCGAAGATCGTCAAGAAGTGGCGCCTGCAGCCGGGCAAGATGTTCCTGATCGACATGGAGCACGGCCGCATCATCGACGACAAGGAACTGAAGGACAACCTCGCGAACGCCAAGCCGTACAAGAGCTGGATCGACGCCGTGCGCATCAAGCTCGACGAGATCGAGCCGAAGGCCGAGGACGTCGTGACGGAACGCCGCGAAGCCGCCGCGCTGCTCGATCGCCAGCAGGCGTTCGGCTACACCCAGGAAGACCTCAAGTTCCTGATGGCGCCGATGGCGCAAGCGGGCGAGGAAGCGGTCGGCTCGATGGGCAACGACTCGCCGCTCGCGGTCATGTCCAACAAGAACAAGACGCTCTACCACTACTTCAAGCAGCTGTTCGCGCAGGTCACGAATCCGCCTATCGACCCGATCCGCGAAAACATGGTGATGTCGCTCGTGTCGTTCATCGGCCCGAAGCCGAACCTGCTCGACACGAACAACATCAACCCGCCGATGCGCCTCGAAGTGTCGCAGCCGGTGCTCGACTTCAAGGACATCGCGAAGATCCGCGCGATCGATCAGTACACCGGCGGCAAGTTCAGCTCGTACGAACTGAACATCTGCTATCCGGTCGCCTGGGGCAAGGAAGGCATCGAGGCGCGCCTCGCGTCGCTGTGCGCGGAAGCCGTCGATGCGGTCAAGTCCGGCTACAACATGCTGATCGTCTCGGACCGCAAGACCGACCGCGACAACGTCGCGATTCCGGCGCTGCTCGCGACCGCCGCGATCCACACGCACCTCGTGCAGCAGGGTCTGCGCACGAGCACGGGCCTCGTCGTCGAAACCGGTTCGGCGCGTGAAACGCACCACTTCGCGCTGCTCGCGGGCTATGGCGCGGAAGCCGTGCACCCGTACCTCGCGATGGAAACGCTCGGCCAGCTCGCGGCCGGCCTGAAGGGCGACCTGTCGGCGGAGAAGGCGGTCTACAACTTCACGAAGGCGGTCGGCAAGGGCCTGCAGAAGGTCATGTCGAAGATGGGCATTTCGACCTACATGTCGTACACCGGCGCGCAGATTTTCGAAGCGGTCGGCCTCGCCGAAGACCTCGTGTCGAAGTACTTCTACGGCACGTCGTCGAAGGTAGGCGGCATTGGTCTGTTCGACGTCGCCGAAGAAGCGATCCGTCTGCACCGCGACGCGTTCGGCGACAACCCGGTCCTCGCGAACATGCTCGACGCGGGCGGCGAGTACGCCTACCGCGTGCGCGGCGAAGAACACATGTGGACGCCCGATGCGATCGCCAAGCTGCAGCACTCGGCACGCAGCAACTCGTACCAGACGTACAAGGAATACGCGCATCTGATCAACGATCAGACCAAGCGCCACATGACCTTCCGCGGCCTGTTCGAGTTCAAGTTCGATCCGACCAGGGCGATTCCGCTCGACGAAGTCGAACCGGCGAAGGAAATCGTCAAGCGTTTCGCGACCGGCGCGATGTCGATGGGCTCGATCAGCACCGAAGCGCACGCCACGCTCGCCGTCGCGATGAACCGCATCGGCGGCAAGTCGAACACCGGCGAAGGCGGCGAGGATGCGAACCGTTATCGCAACGAACTGCGCGGCATTCCGATCAAGAATGGCGACACGATGAAGTCGATCATCGGCGATGAAGTGGTCACCGACATTCCGCTCAAGGAAGGTGATTCGCTGCGCTCGCGCATCAAGCAGGTCGCGTCGGGCCGCTTCGGCGTGACGGCGGAATACCTCGCGTCGGCCGACCAGATCCAGATCAAGATGGCGCAGGGCGCGAAGCCGGGCGAAGGCGGTCAGCTGCCGGGCCACAAGGTGTCCGAGTACATCGGCAAGCTGCGCTGTTCGGTGCCGGGCGTCGGCCTGATTTCGCCGCCGCCGCACCACGACATCTACTCGATCGAAGACCTGGCGCAGCTGATCCACGATCTGAAGAACGTCAACGCGTCGTCGAGCATCTCGGTGAAGCTGGTGTCGGAGTCGGGCGTCGGTACGGTTGCCGCGGGTGTCGCGAAGGCGAAGGCCGATCACGTCGTGATCGCCGGTCATGACGGCGGCACGGGTGCGTCGCCGCTGTCGTCGGTCAAGCATGCCGGCACGCCGTGGGAACTGGGTCTCGCCGAAACGCAGCAAACGTTGGTGCTGAACCAGCTGCGCGGCCGTATTCGCGTGCAGGCCGACGGTCAGATGAAGACGGGCCGCGACATCGTGATCGGCGCGCTGCTCGGCGCGGACGAATTCGGCTTCGCGACGGCGCCGCTCGTCGTCGAAGGCTGCATCATGATGCGCAAGTGCCACCTGAATACCTGCCCGGTCGGCGTCGCGACGCAAGATCCGGTGCTGCGTGCGAAGTTCCAGGGCCAGCCCGAGCACGTCGTGAACTTCTTCTTCTTCGTCGCCGAGGAAGCGCGCGAAATCATGGCGCAACTCGGCATCCGCAAGTTCGACGACCTGATCGGCCACGCGGAACTGCTCGACATGAAGAAGGGCATCGAGCACTGGAAGGCGAAGGGTCTCGACTTCTCGCGCGTGTTCTATCAGCCGCAAGTGCCGGCGGAAGTCGCGCGCAAGCACGTCGACGTGCAGGACCACGGCCTCGACCGTGCGCTCGACCATACGCTGATCGAGAAGGCGAAGGCGGCGATCGAGAAGGGCGAGCACGTCTCGTTCATCCAGCCGGTGCGCAACGTGAACCGCACGGTCGGCGCGATGCTGTCCGGCACGATCGCGAAGAAGTACGGCCACGAAGGCCTGCCCGACGACTCGATCCACATCCAGTTGAAGGGCACGGCGGGCCAGAGCTTCGGCGCGTTCCTCGCGAAGGGCGTCACGCTCGACCTCGTCGGCGACGGCAACGACTACGTGGGCAAGGGCCTGTCGGGCGGCCGCATCATCATCCGTCCGACCAACGATTTCCGCGGCAAGTCGGAAGAGAACATCATCTGCGGCAATACGGTGATGTACGGCGCGATCGACGGCGAAGCGTTCTTCCGCGGCGTCGCGGGCGAGCGTTTCTGCGTGCGTAACTCGGGCGCGACGGCGGTTGTCGAAGGCACGGGCGACCACGGTTGCGAATACATGACGGGCGGCACGGTGGTCGTGCTCGGCGAGACGGGCCGCAACTTCGCGGCCGGCATGTCGGGCGGCATCGCCTACGTGTTCGATCCGGACGGCGCGTTCGCGGGCAAGTGCAACAAGTCGATGGTCGCGCTCGACCCGGTGCTGCAACAGGCCGAACAGGAGCGCACGGTCGACCAGGGCGTGTGGCATCGCGGCACGACCGACGAAGCACTGCTGCGCGGTCTCATCGAGCGTCACTTCCAGTTCACGGGCTCGCCGCGTGCGAAGGCGCTGCTCGAAAACTGGGACGCTTCGCGCCGTCAGTTCGTGAAGGTGTTCCCGACCGAATACAAGCGCGCGCTCGGCGAACTCGCCGCGAAGAAGGCGAACAAGGAAGTGCTCGCCGCCTAAATCTCCGCACAAAGCTCCGCAAAAAATCATTTAGCCGTACCCGCCGCGTCTCGAAGGTTCGACGCGCGGCGGGTCCAGATCACCCTACATACAGATTAGAGAAGAGAACCACATGGGCAAGGCAACCGGTTTTCTCGAGTTCGAACGTCGCCACGAGACGTACGAGGCTCCGCTCACGCGTGTGAAGCACTACAAGGAATTCGTCGCGGCACTGAGCGACGACGAAGCGAAGATTCAAGGCGCACGTTGCATGGACTGCGGCATTCCGTTCTGCAACAACGGCTGCCCGGTCAACAACATCATTCCGGACTTCAACGACCTCGTGTTCCACCAGGACTGGAAGAACGCGATCGAAGTGCTGCATTCGACCAACAACTTCCCCGAGTTCACGGGCCGCATCTGCCCGGCGCCGTGCGAAGCGGCGTGCACGCTCGGCATCAACAACGACCCGGTCGGCATCAAGTCGATCGAGCACGCGATCATCGACAAGGCCTGGGCCGAAGGCTGGGTCGCGCCGCAACTGCCGAAGCACAAGACCGGCAAGAAGGTCGCCGTGGTCGGTTCGGGCCCCGCGGGTCTCGCGGCCGCGCAGCAACTCGCGCGCGCCGGTCATGACGTGACCGTGTTCGAGAAGAACGACCGCATCGGTGGCCTGCTGCGTTACGGCATCCCCGACTTCAAGCTCGAGAAGTGGCAGATCGACCGCCGCATGCGCCAGATGGAAGCCGAAGGCGTGACGTTCCGCACCAACGTGCTCATCGGCCGCGCCGATTCGCTGCCGGCTTACATCGGCAACACCGCGAAGGAAACCATCACGCCGGCCGAGCTGAACGAGCAGTTCGACGCGGTGGTGATCGCCGGCGGTTCGGAAACGCCGCGCGATCTGCCGGTGCCGGGCCGCGAGCTCGAAGGCATCCACTATGCGATGGAATTCCTGCCGCAGCAGAACAAGGTCAATGCCGGCGACAAGGTGCCGAACCAGCTGCTCGCGAAGGGCAAGCACGTCGTCGTGATCGGCGGTGGCGATACGGGTTCGGACTGTGTCGGCACGTCGAACCGTCATGGCGCGAAGAGCGTCACGCAGTTCGAACTGCTGCCGCAGCCGCCCGAAGAAGAGAACAAGCCGCTCGTGTGGCCGTACTGGCCGATCAAGCTGCGCACGTCGTCGTCGCACGACGAGGGCTGCGAGCGCGACTGGTCGGTCGCGACCAAGCGCCTCGAAGGCAAGAACGGCAAGATCGAGAAGCTGATCGCCGCGCGCGTCGAATGGAAGGACGGCAAGATGGTCGAAGTGCCGAACTCCGAATTCGAAATGAAGGCCGACCTCGTGCTGCTCGCGATGGGCTTCACGCAGCCGGTTTCGCCGGTGCTCGAAGCATTCGGTGTCGACAAGGATGCGCGCGGCAACGTGCGTGCCTCGACCGAAGGCGACAAGGCGTACTACACGTCGGTGGACAAGGTGTTCACCGCGGGCGACATGCGCCGCGGCCAGTCGCTCGTGGTGTGGGCGATCCGCGAAGGCCGTCAGTGCGCACGTTCGGTCGATGCGTTCCTGATGGGGCATTCGGAACTGCCGCGCTAAGGCGTCTCTGGTCAGTGTCTCCGGCACGGCTTGCGCGCTCGATGTCCGATGCGCGCGAGCCGGCCACGATTTGCAGGAAGACGTGGAGACGACAATGTGCCGGTTCACAGGCACAGGTAGCGGTAAAGCGAAGCAGTGAATAAAAGAAAACCGGGCTCGCCTGAAAGGGCGAGTCCGGTTTTTTTATGGCGCGCTGCGTTTGCTGGCCCGGCTTCTCGCGCCGCTACTTGCGATAGCGCGCCAAGGTCAGCCCATCGAGATCGATTTCCGGCTTGCGCTGCGTGATCAGGTCCGCGACCACGCGCCCCGAGCCCATCGACATCGCCCAGCCCGTCGAGCCGTGCCCGAGGTTCAGCCACAGATTCTCCACGCGGCACGGACCGAGCAGCGGCGCGCCGTCGGGTGTCATCGGCCGGCGGCCTACCCAGAAATGCGCCGAGGTCGGCTTGGCCGCATGCGGAAACCAGTCGCGCAGCACCTTGAGCAGCGTCTGCAAAGCCTGTTCGCGCAGTGTCGTCTGATGATTGCCGAGTTCCGCCGTGCCCGCCACGCGCAGGTTGTTGCCGAAGCGCGTGATCGCCGTTTTCAGCGATTCGTCCATGAGCGCCGCGTGCGGCGCCTTTTCTTCGTCGATGACGGGCAACGTCGCCGAATACCCCTTCACCGGATAAAGCGGCACCTTCACGCCGAGCGGCGCCAGCAGCGCCGGGCTATCGACGCCGAGCGCGACGACCACGTGGTCGGCCCGCAGCGTCTCGATGCCGCGCTCGCTCTGAATTTGCACGCCGCGTACCGCACGGCCTTGCACGTCGAGCGAGTCCACGCGCGTATCGAAGCGGAAGCGCACGCCGTTGCGCTCGCAGATCGCGCGCAGTTCGCGGGTGAAGCGCGCGCAATCGCCGGCCTCGTCGTCGGGCAGATAAAGGCCCGCGTGCGGCGCCTGCTGCGCCCAGCGCAAGCCGGGCTCGATCTCGACGCACTGCGCCGCGCTGACTTCCCGATGCGCGATGCCCGCGTCGCGCAGCACCGCGAGCGCCGGCTGGGCCAGCTCGACGTCGAAGTCGCTGCGAAACAGTTGCAGATAGCCCTGGCTGCGGCCGTAGTCGAACGGATGACGGCCGCGGAATTCGTGCAGACACGTGCGGCTGTAATACGCGATGCGCTGCATGCGCTGCTTGTTCACGCGAAAGCGTTCGAGGTCGCATTCGCGCAGCCAGCGCGCGATCCAGCGCCATTGGGCCGGATCGAACGTCGGCCGGAAGATCAGGGGCGAAGCGGGCTTGAACAGATATTTGAGAATCTTCGCCGGCATGCCGGGCGCGGCCCACGGCGTCACGTAGCCCGGTGCGATCACGCCGGCGTTGCCGAAGCTCGTGGAGAGCGCGACGTCGGGTTCGCGCTCGATCACCGTGACTTCGCAGCCTTGCTGGCACAGGTAAAAAGCCGTGGCGACACCGATCACGCCGCCGCCGAGAACAATCGTTTTCATGAGTATGTGCGGCGAATTCAGGCGGCGGAGCGGCTCGCGCCGAGCACCTTGCCTTTCGTTTCCGGCAGGCACAGCGCGGCGACGATCACGAGCAGATAGCCGGAGCCCGCGACGATGCCCATCGCCTTCACGAGCGTCATGCCCTGCGCGAGCGTGCCGACGAGGATCGGAAAGAACGAGCCGACGCCGCGCCCGAGGTTGTAGCAGAAGCCTTGTCCCGAGCCGCGTATCTCGTTCGGATACAGCTCGGACAGATACGCGCCCACACCCGCGAAAATGCCCTGCACGACGATGCCGAGCGGGAAGCCGAGCGCGAGCATCATCGTGTCGGTGACCGGCAGCATCGTGTAGACCATGCCGAGCACGAACGAGCCGATCGCGAACAGCACGAACGACGCGCGCCGGCCGATCCGGTCGCACAGAATCGCGCCGACGATATAGCCGGCGAACGAGCCGACGATCAGCACGATCAGATAGCCGCTCGTGTTGAACACCGACAGATGGCGCACGGTCTTCAGGTACGTGGGCAGCCACGTCGTGATCGCGTAGTAGCCGCCGAGCATGCCGGTGCACAGTGCGCTGCCGAGCAGCGTCGTCTTCAGATGCGCGGCCGAGAAGATCTGCATGAAGTGCGAGGTGTTGAAGCCGCTTTCGCGCGCGCGGCGCGTCTCCAGAAAGATGTCCGGGTCGCTCACGTTGCGGCGGATGTAGATGATCCACGTGGCGGGCAGCAGGCCGATCCAGAAGCAGGCGCGCCACGCGTACTCTTCAGGCAGCAGCGCGAACGCGGCCCAGTAGACGATCGCCGCGGCTGCCCAGCCGAACGACCAGCTGCTCTGCACGGTGCCGACCGCCTTCGCGCGATGCTGCGGAGAACGGATCGTCTCGGCCATCATGATCGTCACGACCGACCACTCGCCGCCGAAGCCGATGCCTTGCAGCGTGCGCGTGGCGAGCAGCTGCCAGAACGACTGCGTGAAGCCCGACAGGAAGGTGAAGATCGCGAAGGTGGCGATCGTCCATTGCAGCACGCGGATGCGGCCGTGGCGATCGGCTAGAATGCCGGCGAGCCAGCCGCCGAGCGCCGACGAGATCAGCGAACTGGTGGCGATCATCCCCGCTTCGCTTTTGCTCAGACCCCATGTTGCGATCAGCGTCGGGATCAGAAACGAGTAGATCATGAAGTCGAACGCGTCGATCGCGTAACCGCCGAAGCCGGCATAAAGCGTGCGGCGCTCGCGCGGAGACAACTCGGTGAACCATTGGAGAGAAGCCATGTTTTGTTGTGGTCTCCAGGTTTCTTTTGCCTGCGGGGGCTGAACGATAGGTTTTCTGTATTTTACGGGGATGCGGCGTCGTGCGGTCGGATGTGGCAAAAATGGCATCGAGCGGTAACGATCGCGTAATCACCGATAAGACACGCAAGCTGGCGGAAATCGGTTTCAGAACGGCGCGTCGCCTCTGCCCGGTCCCGCACACGCTGCCGTACGCGCTTCGCGAAAGGCTGTGTTGATCTCGCCCTTTTCCTTACCGCCTACTACGGTGTAACGCAAAAGTTATTGACGAACGTTAAACTGCGTCTGCAGCCCGGCTGCACGCCCCCTTCCTTACCGTCACCCCTGATGCCCGTTTTCGCGAAAAACCGTTCGCCGTTCCGCCTTGTTGCCAGCACGACCGTGCAGGCAGGCCATGACGCGTCGGGCGAAACGTCGGTAGCGCGGCGGCGTTTCCTCAGGGGTTCGGCCGGCGCGCTGCTGGCCGCCGGGTTCGGCAGCACGCTGCTGTCGGCGTGCGGCGGCAGCCTCGACCCCAATCAGGTGGAGACGCCGCGCCTCGCATCGGTCACCAATTTCCGCGATCTCGCGGGCGTGGGCAGCGGCTATCCGACCGTCGACGGCAAGCAGATGCGCCGCGGCGCGTTCTATCGCTCGAATGCGTTGACCTTGAGCAGCGCCGACGAAGCGACGATCGACAAGGTCGGCATCGCAGCGATCTACGACCTGCGTACGCCCGCCGAAATCGCGCGCAATCCCGACAGCCTGCCGGCCGGCGCGTTCGCGCGCCGGCTCAATGTGCTCGGCACGAACGACTTCATTGCGCCCACCTTCGATACGTCCGCGGACGCCGTCGCGTTCATGGAGGCGCAGGCGCGTGCCTACGTGACGGGCGACGCGCAGCGGGCCGCGTACGGCACGTTGCTCGCCGCGCTCGCCGACGGCGCGGGCGCGCAGCTGTTTCATTCGAATGCGGGGAAGGATCGCGCGGGCTGGGTCGCGGCGCTGCTGCTCAGCATCGCCAACGTGCCGCTCGACGTCATCATGCAGGACTATCTGCTCAGCAACACCTATCTCGCGCAATCGATCGCCGCGCAAACGGCCACGCTGCGCGTGCAGGACGGCGCCGCCGTCGCCACGGTCGAAGCGCCGTTGCTCGACGTCGAGGAAGGCTATCTGCAAGCGGGTTTCGAGCAGGTGCAGGCGAGCTACGGCACGATGACCGGCTATCTGACGCAAGGGCTCGGTCTTTCCGCGGCGACGATCGACGCGTTGCGTAATCGGCTTGTGCATTGAGGTAACCGGCTCGCACTGAGCGACGTGTGCACTAAGCGGCTCGTGGACTGAGCCGCACGGCGATCGGCCGTGAAGCCGCGCGGCAGGAGCAGCGCGGGCAAGGGCGGCACCAAAAAGAACCGGACAAAAAGGCCGGGCAAAAAAAATCCGCCCCAAGGGCATGGGCGGATGGAGAAGGGCGGCATTGAGGTTGCCAAGGCCGACTATAAAGCCGTAGCCAGTGCCGAAGGCGATCCGGTAAGGGCGTGTAAGCGCATGGCGCCGTGTGCGTGAGCATGTGCATGAGCGGGCGGCGTCCGTTCGAGCGCGCCTCGCCCATGTGCCGGCGCCGCGCCGCTCGGGTTGGCTGCGCCGCCGCTTGCCGCGTCATCCTTACGTTACTGTCGCATTCACCGGCAATTCGATCTGCACTTCGAGTCCACCCTGCGCATGATTGCGCACCTGGCAGCGTCCGCCGCGATCGTGCGCGAGCCGCGCGAC
Organism: Paraburkholderia sp. Ac-20342; assembly: GCF_017104985.1. Classification (NCBI taxonomy): domain Bacteria; kingdom Pseudomonadati; phylum Pseudomonadota; class Betaproteobacteria; order Burkholderiales; family Burkholderiaceae; genus Paraburkholderia; species Paraburkholderia sp. Ac-20342. The sequence goes on from NZ_JAAGPQ010000035.1 coordinate 72,747, forward strand.
GATCGCGAGGCCGAGGCCGCAATGACCTTCGCCGCCGCGCGCGGCGTCGAGCCGCACGAACGGTTTCATCGCGGCGGCGATGCGGTCGTCGGGAATGCCGGGGCCATGATCGCGCACGCGGATCGTCCAGCGCCCGTCGTTGCGCGCGGTCGCGATCTCGACCGGCGGCATGCCGTGTTCGAGCGCATTGTCGACGAGATTCGTGACGAGCCGGTCGAGCAGCGTGCGCGGTAGCGTGAACGATGCTCCGGCGCGCAGATCGAGCGCGAAGAGCGGCGCTTCGGCGGTGTCGGCGGCTTCGGCCATTTCCGCGCCGCCGGCGTTTTCACCGGCGGAAAACTGCTCGCGCAGGAACTCGTCCACTTCGACAGGCGGCCCGGCGTCGGCCGACTGGCCCGCGAATTCGAGGAACTGCTGGACGATGTTGGTCAGCGAATCGACGTCGCGAATCAGGCCGGCGCGCTCGCTTTCCTCGACCAGCACGCTCGCGCGCAGCTTCAGGCGCGTGAGCGGCGCCTTCAGATCGTGCGCGACGCCGGCCAGCATGACGGCCTGGTCGTCGCCGGCTTCGTTCAGGCGCCGCATCATGTCGTTGAACGAGCCGATCAGATCGCGCAGCTCGCGAGGGCCCTGCACGGGCACGGGCTCGGGCCGCACGCCCGAGCCGAACTCGCGGGCCGCGTCGGCGACGCGCGAGAGCGGCCGTTGCATCTGCCAGACCGCGAATAGCGAGAGGATCAGCGCGGCAAGCAGCATCGAGACCGCCTCGACCAGAAAGCGCGGCGGCGGCGGCACGTCGACCGGCACGACGACCCAGTTCGATTTGCCCGGAAACAGCACCCAGAGTTGCGGTGGACGCAGATCGTCGACGGCGATCTGCGTGCCGCCCGGCAGGTTCTCGCGCAACTGCTGGCCCAGTTCGATCAGCAGACGTTCCTTCGGCTCATGCAGATGCACGCTCGTCGGCATGTTCCAGGTGGGCACGAGATGCACGCGCATTGCGGGCGCGAGCGCGGCGCCCTTGATCGGCTCGCCGTTGATCGCCTGCAGCACGAGCAGAATGCCGCGCGCGAAGCCGTCGATTTCATGGCGCGGCGGCTGCATCGTCACGAGCACGAACCAGCTTGCCTGAATCGCGAACAACACCGCGGCAGACAGCAACGCCATTCTGCCGAACAGCGTGTTCAGCGGATTTTTCATGCGCTCGGGGCGGCCTCGTCCTCGAAGGGCGCGCTGCTGGCGTCGGGCACGAACACATAGCCCTTGCCGCGTACCGTTTGCACGTAGCACGGATTGGACGGGTCGTCCTCGATCACGCGGCGCAGACGCCAGATCGGCACGTCGAGGCTGCGGTCGCGGAAGGCCAGGTTGTCGCGATGCACGAGGTCGTGAATCAGCACGCGCGACAGCACCTTGTACGGGTTGTTGACGAAAATCTTCAGGAGCGCGAATTCACTGTCGCGCAACGGCAGTTTCGCGTCGTCGCGGGTCAGCGAGCGCGTGGTGAAGTCGAGTTCGAACGGCCCGAAGCGATAGCGCTTGCGCGCTTCGGGCGCGCTCGTGGTAGACGGCCCGCGCCGGCGCAGCACGGTCTGGATGCGCACGAGCAGTTCGCGCGGATCGAACGGCTTGGTCAGGTAGTCGTCCGCGCCGAGCGAGAGGCCGACGATGCGGTCGGCCACCGTGCCGCGCGCGGTCACGAAGATCACCGGAATGTCGTCGCCGGCGGCGCGCAGCGCGGTGAGCGCGCGCAGGCCGTCGGTGTTCGGCATCATGATGTCGAGCACGACGACCGACGGCCGCTCGCGTTCGAGACGGCGCTGCAGATGCGTGCCGTCGTGCAGCACGGACGCATCGAAGCCGTTCGACTGCAGAAACTTGCAAAGCAGATCGCGTACGACCGGATCGTCGTCGACGATGAGGACCTGTGGATTCATGGCGAAATTCTAGATGGGCGCGTGCGGCAGGCGGCCGGGCGTTTCCTTACCAATGCTTACGGTGTGACGCGGGGCTTGCCGGCGCGCGACGCAAGGTGCAACGCTTACCAGCGCTTACTTTAGCACTGCTTCGACGGGCTGCCGGGGTTGTGGCCGGCCGATGCGGCGCACTGCGCCGGCGCACGGAAGCGCGGCGTTTCGAGCCCCGGTTTCAGTGCTCCCGGAGTGGTGGCGCGAGCCCGCGCCCGGTCGCGCCGATCTCGCCGTCGGGCACGAACACGTAACCGCGCCCCCACACCGTTTGCACATAGCGCGGCGCCGACGGGTCTGTCTCGATGAGCCGGCGCAAACGCCAGATCGACACGTCGAGGCTGCGATTCCGATGCGTCTCGTCGTTGCCGCGCAGTTTTTCGAGCAATTGCGCGCGCGTGAGCACGGTCATCGCATGCGTGACGAACACCTTCAGCATTGCGAATTCGCTCGAACGCAGCATGATGCGTTCGCCGTCGCGGCGCAGCTCGCGCTCGGGGAAATTCACTTCGAAGTGGCCGAAGCGATAGGGCGCGCGCTGCTCGGGCGCGCCCGGCGCAACCGTGCCGCGACGCCGCAGCACGGTGCGAATTCGCGCGACCAGTTCGCTCGGTTCGAACGGCTTGCCGAGATAGTCGTCCGCGCCGAGTTCGAGGCCGATCACGCGGTCGATCGGCTCGGCGCGGGCGGTCAGCAGGATCACGGGAAGGTCGTCGCCGGCGACGCGCAACGCCCGCAGCGCGCTGATGCCATCGAGCTCCGGCATCATGATGTCGAGCACGACGAGCGCGGGGCGTTCCTCGAGCAGGCTGCGCTGCAGCGCCATGCCGTGTTCGAGCGCGACGACCTTGAAGCCGCGCCCTTGCAGATATTCGCTGACGAGTTCGCGCACGACGGGATCGTCGTCGACGATCAGGATGGTCTGGTTCATTCAGGGCATCTTAGTGACCCGCGCGGGCCGGGCAAAGCGTGTCCGGCTTTCGAATCCTTTCCGATGTAAGACGCGGCAAGCCGCCGGTGCTCGATGGGGCGGCGCGGGTGGCCGGTGCCGTGCCGGCTGTCGTACGCACGATTTTGCGCGCACGTTGTTGCGCGCTGCGTGGCGAGGGACGCGGCTCAGCCGAGCGTGAGCCCGCCATCGATATGGATCACCTGACCGGTGATGTGACGCGCTTCGCCGGAAAGCAGGAAGGCGATCAGCGCGGCGATGTCGGTCGGTTCGGCGACGTGGCCGAGCGGTGTCGCCTCGGCGGCGCGCGCCCATGCCGCCACGTTGTCGGCGCTCGGGCCGCGGTCCTTGCGCGTATAGCCGGGCGCTACGCAATTGACGGTCACGCCGCGCGGCGCAAGCTCGGCGGCCGCGGTTTTCGCGAGTGATTCGAGGGCCGCCTTCGCCGCGGCCGTCGCGGCAAACGGCGCGTCCGCGCGATAGCGATGCGCGACGAACGAGCTCACCGCGACCACGCGGCCGCGCCGCGACGTTTCGAGCGCGGGCAGCGCGCGTTTGAGGAGCGCGGCGAACGCGGCCGGCATCGCGGCAAACGCCGCGCCGAACGTGTCGGGGTCGAGTGCGGAAAGAGTCTGGCGTTGCGCGTGTCCGGCGTTGGCGACCAGTTGATCGAGCGCGCCGAAGTTCGCGAGCGTTCGATGGACTACGTGCTCCGCCGCGCCGCGCTCGGCGAGATCGCCGAACACGGTCGCGCAGCGCGCGCCGCTCGCGGCGCATCGATCGGCGACTTGCGCGAGGCGTTGGCGGGAAGCGTCGTCGGCGCCGCGCGCGTGCAGCATCAGCGCGGTGTCTGGCGCGGCGAGACGTTGCGCGAGCGCCGCGCCGATGCCGGAGCCGGCACCGGTAATCAGCACGACGCGCGCGCTGCCGTTGGTGTCGTTGTCGATGCCAGCGTTGGCGTTGCTTGCCTGCTCGCTCATCGCGTCGTTCGGTTCGCCGGGTTGCTCGTTGGATTGCTCGCCGGGCGGATCAGGCCGCTACTGCTTCGCGGCTGCGTTCGACGTCGAGCGTTTCGTCGTGGAACGCCGAGAGCGACTCGCGATGCGCGACGCTGACGATCGCCGCCTTTGGCAGCCGCTCCGTGAACAGGCGGTACAGGCGCGCCTCGTTTTCCGCGTCGAGCGCGCTGGTCGCTTCGTCGAGGAACAGGTAGTCGGGCTTGTGCAGCAGCACGCGCGCGGCGGCGAAGCGCTGCTGCTCGCCCGGCGACAGCACGCGGGTCCAGTGCGCCGATTCCTGCAGACGGTCCGCGTATTCGGACAGATGGCAGGTGACGAGCGCTTCGCGGCATTCGTCGTCGCTATAGGTGTCGGCCGCCGACGGATACGCGAGCGCCGCCTTCAGCGTACCGATCGGCATGTAGCTGACCTGCGGGATGAACATCATGCGCGCGTTGACGGGCGCGTCGATCGAGCCGTCGCCGAACGGCCAGAGGCCCGCGAGCGCGCGCATCAGCGTGCTTTTGCCGGCGCCCGACGGACCGCGCACGAGCCAGCGCGAGCCCGGCCGGATCGCGACATCGCGGATGCGCGAGAGCGGGTTGCCGTTCGGCAGCGCGAGTTCGAGGCTGGCGGTGGAGAGCTGGTTGGCGTCGACGAAATGCAGGTTGATGCCGCCGTGTTCGGTGGCCGGCGAGACCGATTCCTTCAGGCGCGGCGCATGCATGATGCGCTTGAATTCGCGCAACCGGTTCACGGTGGCGCGCCATTCGACGAGGCTCGTATAACTGTTGATGAACCACGAGAACGAATCGCTGACGGTGCCGAACGCGCTCGAAATCTGCATCAGCACGCCGAACGTGAAGGCGCCCGCGAAGTAGCGCGGCGCGGCGACCACGATCGGGAAGATGATCGCGATCTGGCCGTAGAAGCTCAGCACGAAGGTCAGGCGCTTGGTGTACTTCATCACCTGCCACCAGTTGTCGCGGATGCGGCCGAACAGCGTGCGTGCGTTGTGCTTCTCGGTTTCCATGCCGTTGTAGAACGCGATCTGCTCGGCGTTCTCGCGCAGACGGATCAGGCCGAAACGGAAATCCGCCTCGACTTTCTGTGCCTGATAGTTGATCGACACGAGCGGATGACCGACCTTCTGCGTGACGAGCGAGCCGACCACCGCATACAGCGCAGCAGCCCACACCATATAACCGGGGATATGCAGCGGCATGCCGCCGAGCGAAAGGGTCAGCGCGCCCGCGAGCGACCACAGGATCGTGATGAACGACACGAGCGTGACGACCGTGGAGAGCAGATCGAGCGTGAGCGAAAGCGTGGTGGTGGCGAACGATTGCAGGTCGTCGCTGATCCGCTGGTCGGGGTTGTCGGCGAGGCGGTCGCGCTCGATGCGGTAGAACGCGCTGTCGTCGAGCCACTCGTTCAGGTAGCGCGTGGTCAGCCACTGGCGCCAGCGGAAGCCGAGCATCTGGCGCAGATAGCGGCCATACACGGCGAGGATGATGAAACCGAACGCGAGCCCGCTGAAGATCATCAGCAGGTGCGGGAAGTCGTGGACGTTCTTCTGCTGCAGCGCGTTGTAGAAATCGGCGCTCCAGCGGTTCAGGCGCACGTTGATCCAGACGACGAGCAGGTTCATCACGACGATCGCGATGAGCAGCCCCCACGCCACGAAGCGTTCCTCGGAAACCCAGTAAGGCTTGATCAGGCTCCAGGCGGAGACTTTTTCGTCGGGCGGCAGCGCGGGGCTGGCGGAAGTATTGGATGTCATGAGCGTCCTGGTGATGTGCTGGCCATGGGTCGAGCCGGTCGATCCTCGGTGTCGGGCTGGTCGGGTTGCGCCATGTCGGGCGATCCCGCGACGAGCCGGTCCGTGTGCTGGGTTGCCCTGCGGCGGGTCTGCGATGCCTGCCCGGGCGTCGTGCTTTCGTGCTCGGGGCGCGCGCCGCCGGACGGGCGCCCGATTCTGGCGTGACGCCCTTAAGCGGGCATTAATTTGCGCCGCCGGCGCGCCCCCGTGTAAGCGCCGCGCATACGGCCTGAAGCGCCGCGCGCGCCGCGTTCGCGGCACCGATCACGGCATTGTGCCAGAGCGTCGGCTCGCGGCGCATCGGCATCGCCATAGAGGGTGCCGGAGCGAAATCGCGGCCGCCTCGGCGCCCCGCTGGTTTGCGGGCGTCCGGCCTTTTATGGTCTAATGACCCGTGACGAAACAGGGGTGCTTCGCCCACGGGCGGCATGATTTCCATGCTGCGGCGGCGAGGCTGAGAGAGACCCTTTGCACCCGATCCGGGTAATACCGGCGCGGGAAGTTTCCGGAAGCAACCGTCTTCCATTCCCCGCCGGGCGGCGCTGGCGCATGACGCGCGCGCATCTTGCCCGGCCGGCTTCACCCGCCGGTTTCGTCCTCGGTACGTGCGTTTTTGGGCCGTACGGAAAGGACTTGATGACCGCCTATTCTTCATACATGTACGTTGCTTCCCGTCACGCCGCCGCAGGCGCGCCGTGCCGCCTTGGCATTGCCCGCCTAGGAGATGCACTGCGCCGCGTGGCCGTGGAGCGTGCGCGATGAACCGTCCCGCCCGACCCGATTTCGCTGTGCTCGGCGGCGGCCTGTGCGGCCGGCTGGTCGCGTGGCGGCTTGCCGGCGAGGGGCATCGCGTGGCGCTGTACGAGCGCGGCGATGCCGCCGGGACGCAGGCGGCCGCGTGGGTCGCCGCCGCGATGCTGGCGCCGCTCGCCGAGGCCGCCAGCGCCGAACTGCTGATTACGCGGCTCGGCGCGAGTTCGCTCGAAAGCTGGCCGCGCGTGCTGGCCGAATTGCCGGAGCCGGTGTTTTTCCAGCGCAACGGCACGCTCGTCGTCTGGCATCACGCCGATCGCACCGAAGCGCCGCTGTTCGAGCGCCGCGTGCGCGCGAATGCGCCGGCCGAAC
>NZ_JAAGPQ010000036.1:0-77277 GCF_017104985.1 Paraburkholderia sp. Ac-20342
GGTTGCCGGTTGCCGGTTGCCGGTTGCCGGTTGCCGGTTGCCGGTTGCCGGTTGCCGGTTGCCGGTTGCCGGTTGCCGGTTGCCGGTTGCCGGTTGCCGGTTGCCGGTTGCCGGTTGCCGGTTGCCGGTTGCCGTCAGAGCTTACGCTGTCGGGAAGTTCCCTGTGGAAAATCCGCGCCGGAGCACGCGCCCGCGTGTTTCTACGCCGCTCGCGCGCCCCGGCATCGGGGCCTGATGCCGGCGGCTTAATGCTTGACGTCGGCACCCTCGGCCTGCTCGCCCGCCTGCCCTTCCATGTTCATCTTCATCGCGTTGTTGGCGGTCTGCTTGTCGGCCTTCTGGTTGATCTTCGCGTCGCGCACCTGCTCCTTGTACTGTGTCTTCGCGGCCTTCTGCTGCGCCTTCATTTCCGCCCTCGACGTCTTCTTCGACGCGCGATATTCCGCGTTGGCCTTCGCATCGGCTTCACGCTTCTGCACGAGCGGGTCGGGCGAGCCCGGCGCCGTCAGACGGGTCGGCGGCGGGGCCGGCTCGACGCCCTGGGCGGCGGGCGCATCCGGAGTCGGCAGCGCGCCCTGGACAACAGGGACGGACGGGGCCGGCGGAGCAACGCCAACGGTGCCTTGCGTCTGGATCTGCGCCTGACCGCCGATGCCGGTGGCCGGCTGCGCGGTCTGTGCAACGGCGGCCGTCGCGGCAAAAGCGGTAAGGGCGGTACCGATCAGGAGCAAACGGATCTGGGTCATGGCTAAATCCTCTCTAAAGTGGTCGTGACACGGGCGGACGATCTGACGTCACGATGGCGGGGTATGCCGGATGCCTCGCGTGCCGCGCCCGGTCCTGGGCGTCGCCGGACCAGTTGCCATCAGGTGCGTATCCGAGGTGCGTATCCGGAATCCAGCGGGCTTCACTGCTGAGTTGCACTTTAGGAGTGAAATCCATCCGGTACGACTAGCGTTACGGAACGTTTCACTTTCCGACATCTGCATAACATCTGCTTTCAATTGCTTGCGGGGAGACCGGCGCCCGTCTCACCCGCCGACGGAACCGACCGCGCCGCCGCCGGCCGCCTCGTGCTCTGCTGGCGGCCGCCGGTTTCCGCTCGCGCCCGCGTTGTGCTTTATGATGCGAACCCCGACCGCCAACCCGCAGCCCCGCAAAGGCGCAAACGTCATGCCCAACCTCAATTTCACGCTCACCGGCGAGTACGTCGAACTGCACAATCTCCTGAAGATAACTGGCCTCGCGGACAGCGGCGGCTCCGCGAAAATGATGGTCGCGGAAGGTGCCGTGACCGTCGACGGTCAGGTCGAAACGCGTAAAACGTGCAAGATCCGCGCGGGCCAGGTCGTGCTGCTCGGCGATACGCGCATTGCGGTTCACGAGGGCTGACGCGGAGCCGAAGCCGCTTGCCGCGGCTCAAAGCCCGTGGCGCGGGGCCGGGGCCGCTGCCACGGTCCGCTTAGGCAATGCATCCACGGCCCCCGCCGCCGCACATCCGGCCCCACCGTCGCAGTCCGGAAATGCGCCGGACGGCACGCACTGGAACCGTGCATCCACCATCGACATTGGCCGGGCGAGGCAATAAGCTGTGGGTTTCGACAGGTAAGCGTAAGCGACAGCCCGCGCAACGAACCGCGCCGCCGGCCGCCGCGCCACGAATTGCTCCCCGTTCGTCGCGCCACCGGGCCGCCCGGCGCGCCGTTCCCGACCCGCGCCGCCGCTTTTGCCCGCGCCTCGCTGTCGCCACTTTTCGCCGCCAGGCATTTCATGACCCGCTTTTCATGACCCAATCCGGCTTCGCCCGCGCGGCCTCCCGGCCGCCGACCCTATCCCGCCACGCGGCCGACACCGCGCGGCTCGCCGCGCCGCTCGCCATTGCCCAACTGTCGCAGATGGCAATGAGCGTCACCGATACGATCCTGCTCGGCTCGCTCGGCCCCGACGCGCTCGCCGCCGGCGGCCTCGGCGCGAATCTGTTTTTCGTCGTCGTCACGCTGCTGCAGGGCGTGCTGACCTCGGTCAGCGTCAGCGTCGCGCACGCGCGCGGCGCGCAGGACGACGGCCGCGTGCCGCCTATCTACTGGACCGGTTTCGTGCTGTCGGTGCTGCTCTCGGTGCCGGCGTTCATCCTGCTGTCGTTCGCCTCGCAGATCCTGCTCGCGTTCGGCGAGCCGGGCCTGCTCGCGCACAACGTCGGCGAATATGCGGCGGTGCTGCGCTGGGGCGCGCCCGCGAGCCTGATCGGCGTGGGGCTCATGCGCTCGTTCCTGCCGGCGATCGGCGCGGCGCGGCGGCTGCTGTGGGTGTCGATCGCGAGCGTCGGCGTGAACGGCTTCCTGAACTACGGGCTGATCCACGGCGCCTACGGACTGCCGCGGCTCGGCTTTCTCGGCTCGGCGGCCGCGACCACGATCACCGTCTGGTTGACCGCGCTCGTGCTGATGGCGCTGCTGCATCTGCGGCCGCGTTTCCGGCATTTCGTCGTCGCGACGCGGCCCAGGCTGCCGCTGATGGGCGAGCTGTTCGGCATCGGCTGGCCGGTCGCGATCACCTACGGCGTCGAGTCGACCCTCTTCCTCGCGACGGGGCTGATGGTCGGCCTGCTCGGCGAATCGCAGCTGGCCGCGCATCAGATCGCGCTGAACGTCGCCTCGGTCGCGTTCATGGTGCCGCTGTCGATCGGCCAAGCCGCCAACGTGCGGGTCGGCTACTGGGCCGGCGCCGGCCAGCCGCTCGCCGCGCGCCATGCGGGCTTCGTCGCGCTGGCGCTCGGCGTCGGCTTCATGTCGATGTCGGGCCTCGTGCTGATCACCGCGCCGCACTGGATCGTCGGCCTGTATCTGCATCTCGACGACCCCGCCAACGCGCCGACCGTCGCGCTCGCGAGTTCGCTGCTCGGCGTGGCGGCGATCTTCCAGATCGTCGACGGCATGCAGGCGGTCGGCTCGGGCTGTCTGCGCGGCCTGAAGGACACGCGCATCCCGATGATCGCCGCCGCGTTCGGCTACTGGGTGATCGGCTTTCCGACCGGCTATCTGCTCGCGTTTCACGGCGGCCTCGGCGCGCGCGGCTTGTGGTGGGGGCTTGCCGCCGGCCTCGCGAGCGTCGCGCTGCTGATGACGCTGCGCTTTCACCGGCTGAGCCTGCGCCGGCTGCCGGCGGAACCGGCCACGCCGCCGGCGCGGCCGGTCTGAGCGAAATAGCGGAAACCCCCACTCCTGAAGCACTCCCTGCAAACGGTAAAATGGCCGCCTCGGCACGCGCGCGCTTACCCGCGTTCGCGCGTCGCGAGCCACGAGCCGCACACAGGCAGGCGCGCCTCACGAAGGCCTGCGCCGGATTGCGTAGCTGGGGCGCCTACCCTCGCCCACGCGGCCTGCCGCTCGAATGGGCTGCTCGCCACGCGCCGTGCATCGGATCGCACCGGGTTAGCCGCGCGTCGACGATGCCGTGGCCGCGCACCTGCTGTCACCGCTCACCGCTTCACGCGCTCCGGCGCAGCAAAAAAACGGAACGCCCGCCGCCGGTAGCCGACTCCCCGGCCGATGCCGGCTGCCGGACCCGTCACACCGATTTCTCGCAATAAAAAAACCTGAGGACCCACCGCCATGCTTGCCCGCGTCACCCGCCTGTTCCCGCTCTGGGCCGTGCTCGTTTCGATCGCCGCGTATTTCTCGCCAGCGTCGTTTGCCGGCGTCGCGCCGCACGTCACCACGCTTCTCACGATCATCATGCTGGCGATGGGCGTCACGCTGTCGGCGTCCGACTTCCTGCGCGTGTTCACGCGCCCCGCGCCCGTGATCGCCGGCATCGTGCTGCACTACCTCGTGATGCCGCTCGCCGCGTGGGTCATCGCCCGGGTGCTGCGCATGCCGCCCGACCTGACCGCCGGCATGGTGCTGGTCGGCAGCGTCGCGAGCGGCACCGCGTCGAACGTGATGATCTATCTCGCGCGCGGCGACGTCGCGCTGTCGGTCACGATCAGCGCGCTGTCGACGCTCGTCGGCGTGTTCGCGACACCGCTGCTGACGCGTCTTTACGTCGACGCGTCGATCGTCGTCGACGTGCAAGGCATGCTGATGAGCATCCTGCAGATCGTCGCGCTGCCGATCGTCGTCGGTCTCGTCATCAACCATCTGTTCGGCAAGCTCGTGCGCAAGGTCGAGCCGATTCTGCCGCTCGTCTCGATGGTCGCGATCGTGCTGATCATCGGCGCGGTGGTCGGCGGCACGCAGAAGAGCATTGCCTCGGTCGGTCTCGTGGTGATGCTCGGCGTCGTGCTGCATAACGGCATCGGCCTGCTCGGCGGCTACTGGGGCGGCCGGCTGCTCGGTTTCGACGAAGCCGTCTGCCGCACGCTCGCGATCGAAGTCGGCATGCAAAATTCCGGCCTCGCCGCGACGCTCGGCAAGCTCTACTTCACGCCGCTCGCGGCGCTGCCGGGCGCGCTCTTTTCGGTGTGGCACAACCTCTCGGGGTCGCTGCTCGCGGGCTACTGGGCCGGCCGTCCGGCGAAGGGCTCGACGCATGCCGACGGCGAGCGCGCGCTGAACGCCGAGCGCGGGTAAGTTGGGGCTTGGCGCGGCGATTGCGGTTCGGGTGATCGCCGCGCGCGCAGTGGTCAGCACGAAGCCCGTCGACGCGACGACCGTGGCCAACGAGCGCTTCAACAACGAAGTTGCGCGTCAGACGCCTCAAGGGCGGCTACGGTCATCGCAACGCACGAAGCAGCTGGCCCGGAGCCTGTCGGTGCGCGCCATGACGCAACGAAAGCCTCACCCGCGATCGCAATCTCGATCACGGCAACAGCGTGGCCGCCCTATCTCACCCTGCACGGCAACCGGGGAAAAAACACCCGCTCACCCGCCACGCACCCAGACGCCGCGCCAAACCACAAGCACGATCCCCCGCCACCTTATCGCCCTGCGCGGAACGAAAGCCACCTCGCCCGATTCCCCTTAGAATTGGCTTCTCGACAGCGCGGACCCTGCCTTCGCGCCAGTCGCCACGAGACGCTTGCGAAAAGGGAGAACACCACGTGCACGAGCCTCTCGCCCCGAGCCGGACCATGCCGCGCCGCCGGCGCGCACCGGGCATAGCGGGACGTATCCTTCTGCTCTGCTGCTTCGGCGCATTGCTGAGCGCGTGCGCCACCAGGCCGCCCGCTACCGCGTACGACCGCGCCCTCACCCACGCCCTCCCCGCCACCGCCGACACCCCGCTGCGCGCCGCGCTCGTGCCGCTCGAAGCGCAGCATCCGCGGCAATCGGGCTTCCGGGTGCTGTCGAGCGGCACCGACGCGTTGCAGATGCGCATCGCGCTCGCGCGCGCGGCGACGAAAACGCTCGACATGCAGTACTACATCGCCAACGAGGACACCACCGGCAAGCTGCTGCTCGGCGCCGCGCTCTATGCGGCCGATCACGGCGTGCGCGTGCGCATGCTCGTCGACGATCTGAACTTCAAGGACATCGACCGCACCATGGCCGGCCTGAACACGCACAAGAACATCGAGATTCGCGTGTTCAACCCGTTCGGCAGCGCGCAGGAAGGCATGTTCGAGCGCACCACGAATCTGTTCACGCAGATCGGCCATTTCACGCGCCGCATGCACAACAAGGCGATGATCGCGGACAACCAGCTGGCGATCGTCGGCGGCCGCAATCTCGGCGACGAATACTTCAGCGCCAGCGAAACGCTGCAATTCCGCGACCTCGATGTGCTGGCGGCCGGCCCGATCGTCGCGGATGTCTCCGCGAGTTTCGACGACTACTGGAACAGCGGCATCGCCTATCCGCTAAGCGTGCTCAACAAGCAGACGTTCGATCAGAAGGAGCTCGACCAGACGCGCGACGATCTGCGCGAGCACTGGCGCGAGAACGCCGATCCGTACAACGCGAAGCCGCTGAACGCCACGCCGCTCGCCTCGCAGATCGCGAGCGAGCAACTGGACCTCACCTGGGCGCCGGCCGAATTCGCGGCAGACCTGCCGGAGAAAATCGAGCATCCCTCGCCGGATTACGTGAGCCCGCCGATGCAACGGCTGTTCCAGCTGATGCGCGATGCGCGCCACGACTTCCTGATCATCTCGCCGTACTTCGTGCCGCACGAAGCGGGTGTCAAGGCGGCCGGCGAACTCACGCAGCGCGGCATCCGCATCGCCGTGCTGACCAATTCGCTTGCCGCGACCGACGCGGTCGCCGTGCAGGCCGGCTACAGTCCGTTCCGCGTGCCGCTGCTGCAACAGGGCGTCGAGCTGTACGAATTCAAGCCGCGCCAGGACACGCCGCGCGCGCGGCTGGTGGGCTCGAGTTCGCGCGCGAGCCTGCATGCGAAAACCTATGTGATCGACCACCGGATTCTCGTGATCGGCTCGATGAATCTCGATCCGCGCTCGGCGCATCTGAACACCGAACTCGCGCTCGTGATCCACAGCCCCGCCCTCGCGAATCAGGTCGCGAAGATCTTCGATTTCGCGACCCAGCCCGAGCAGAGTTATCGCGTGACGCTCGCCGACCCCACGCAGCTTGCCTACCTGTGCTCGATCGGCGCGCCGCGCTCGCCGCTCGTGTGGACCGACGTCGAGGACGGCCGGCCGCGCACCTACATTTTCGATCCGCAGGCGGGTTTCTACCGCAATGCGCTAACGGGTCTATTCTCCCTATTGCCTGTCAACGATGAACTTTGAGAAGTGGAGTGCAAGATGACTGAAGACGTACGCATGGAACGCGACACGTTCGGCGAAATCGCCGTGCCGAACGCCCGTTTGTGGGGCGCGCAAACGCAGCGCTCGCTGCAGAACTTCAAGATTTCGACGGAGAAGCAGTCGCCCGAACTGATTACCGCGCTCGCCGTCGTCAAGCGCGCGGCGGCCGAGGTCAATCTCGGTCTCGGCGTGCTCGACGAAAAGAAGGCGCACGCGATCATGCAGGCGGCCGACGAGATCATCGACGGCAAGCATCCCGGCGAATTTCCGCTCGCGGTCTGGCAGACCGGCTCCGGCACGCAGACCAACATGAACCTCAACGAGGTGATCGCGAACCGCGCGAGCGAGCTGCTCGGCGGCGAGCGCGGCGAGGCGCGCAAGGTGCATCCGAACGACGACGTGAATCGCGGCCAGTCGTCGAACGACGTGTTCCCGACCGCGATGCACGTGGCCGCCGCCTACGCGATCGTCAAGCATCTGCTGCCCGCGCTGAAGACGCTGCGCGACACGCTCGACGGCAAGGCGAAGGCGTTCGCCGAAGTCGTCAAGATCGGCCGCACGCACCTGCAGGACGCGACGCCGCTCACGCTCGGCCAGGAGTTTTCGGGCTATGTCGCGCAACTCGAGCACGGCATCCGTCACGTGGAATCGGCGCTGCCGCATCTGTACGAGCTCGCGCAGGGCGGCACCGCGGTCGGCACGGGCCTGAACGCGCATCCGCAGTTCGCGGACAACGTCGCGGCCGCGATCGGCAAGCTGACCGGTCTGCCGTTCGTGTCGGCGCCCAACAAGTTCGAGGTGATGGCCGGCGCCGACGCGCTCGTGTTCGCGCATGGCGCGCTGAAAACGGTGGCCGCGAGCCTGAACAAGATCGCCAACGACATCCGCTGGCTCGCGAGCGGACCGCGCTGCGGTCTCGGCGAGCTGTCGATTCCCGAAAACGAGCCGGGCAGCTCGATCATGCCGGGCAAGGTCAACCCGACCCAGTCCGAAGCGCTGACGATGCTGTGCGCGCAGGTGTTCGGCAACGACGTCGCAGTGAACATCGGCGGCGCGAGCGGCAACTTCGAGCTGAACGTGTTTCGTCCGATGATCGCGCACAACGTGCTGCAATCGGTGCGTCTGCTCGCCGACGGCGCGCTGAGCTTCAATGAGAACTGCGCGGTCGGCATCGAGCCGAATCGCGAGCGCATCGATACCTTGCTCAACGAATCGCTGATGCTCGTGACGGCGCTCAATCCGCACATCGGCTACGACAAGGCCGCGCAGATCGCCAAGAAGGCGCACAAGGAAGGCACGACGCTGAAGGCGTCGGCGCTGGCGCTCGGCTATGTCACCGAACAGCAGTTCGACGAGTGGGTGCAGCCGAAGGATATGGTGGGGCGCACGGCGGGGTAAGTGCGCCAGAAAGTGCGGCTGGAAGTGCGCGGGGCGGCGCGTGCAGCAGACGCGCCGCCAGTCTCGGCATGCAGGCTGGAGGGCAACCCCGCGGTGCTCAGATCTTCCCTTGAGCGACTTCTTCCGGCTTCAGCTCGACGATCGCGTCGAGCGCGTCCTTGACGTCCATCGCGTACTTGGCGAGGCGCTTCTGCTCATCGGTCTGCGGCACGAAAGCGGGCACCTGCACCGGATGGCCGTTCTCGTTGACGGCGACCATCACGACGAGGCAGTCCGTGGTTTGCAGCAGCTCGCCGCCTTTCGGGTCGCCCGCCTGCACCGACACGTGGATATGCATGCTCGTGCGGCCCGTCGCGACGACCCGCGCGCGCAATTCGACGAGATTGCCGACGAGGATCGGCCGGCGAAAACGGATATTGCCGACGCTGACCGTCACGCAATAGCGCCCCGACCAGACTGCCGCGCACGCATAGGCGGTCTCGTCGATCCACTTCATCAGCGCGCCGCCATGCACCTTGCCGCCGAAGTTGACCGAGATCGGCTCGGCGAGAAAGCGGAAGGTGGTTTCCGAACGGTCCAGCGGTGCGGTGGGGAGAGTGCTCATCTTGACTCCGGTCAATCGGATGCATTGAAAGGGGGCGATTATACGAGCGCAATATTGCGCGCGGCGCGGCGTCGAGCGCATGGAGAGGCGAAATATCCGCCGGGGAGCGCCTCGCGCGCGGCACGGCCGCGATAAAAACCGCGCCTAGTTGTGGACGCTGATGCCTTCGTCGATCGTGCCGTACATCTCGATGCTGCCGCTACCCGCCGAGCCCGAACCGGCACCGCCCTGCGCGCAGGCGCCCAGCAGCAGAACCGCAGCGGCGACGGCCAGAAGAGTTTTCATCACGCGTATTCCTGCAAAGACAGGCTTCGATTCTAGCCTGGCGGGCCGAGACGGCGCCGAAACGCGGGTTCCCGGCCCGAGCTGCCGGTTTTGGGCGCGCTTGCGGTATGGCATCGTTCACGCCAGGCTGAAACATCGAATCGCGCGGACGGATACAGTGGAGAGCAAGGCACGCCGCGTCGCCGCCGTGTGCCGCCAGGCTTGGCCGCTTGCCGAGGCTTGAGGCTAAAGGTTCAAGGCGGCTAATCGCAATGCTTCGCCGTCTGTCGCGTTGCCGCATTACCGCGTTAGCCGCCGGATCGACGTCAGCCACATCCAGCCAACCGCAGCCACCTTTGGACACGTCAAGCGGCGTTTCACACGACTCAGGAGCCCCGATGACTTCCCCCACAACAGCCCCCCGCGCCGACGACCAGAACCATTTCCCCGGCTTGAGCCGCATCGGCGCCTTGCTCGCCGACCCGGGCCGGGCCGCGATGCTGTGGGCGCTGATGGACGGCAGCGCCCGCCCCGCTGGCGAACTGACGATGATCGCAGGGCTCTCGCCCTCGGCGGCGAGCGCGCATCTCTCGCGCCTCACCGACGGCGGCCTGCTCGCGCTCGACGTGCGCGGACGGCATCGCTATTTCCGCATCGCCTCGCCGGAGATCGCGGCGTCGATCGAAGCGCTCGCCAACGTCGCCCAGCTCAGCGCGCCGCAACGGGCCGCGCCGCGCGCCGCGCGCACCGTGCCGCTCGAAATGCGCTACGCCCGCACCTGCTACGACCACATGGCGGGCGAATTGTCGGTGCGGCTGTTCGAGCGCATGCTCGCGCGCGGGATGCTCACCCAGCACGGCGCCTCGCTCGAAACCACCGTCGAGGGAGCCGCCCGGTTTGCCGACTGGGGCATCGCTCTGTCCGAACAGAAGAGCCGCCGCCGGCGCTTCGCGTGCACCTGCCCGGACTGGAGCATGCGCCGTCCGCACCTGGGCGGCGCGCTCGGCGCGGCGCTGCTCGATGCATGGTGCGCGCACGACTGGGTCGAACGCAGCGAGCGGCCGCGCATTCTGCGCATCACGCCTGCTGGACAACGGTATTTCGATGCGTTTCTCGCCGAATGAACGCCGAATGAGCACCAACGCAAGCACCAGTCGCCAGTTGCGACCCGATGAATACGAGTGAACGCGCGCCTGTCCCGCATCGTCTGACGCATCGCCGGAATCGTGCCGCTGGCCCGAATCGTCGAAACCGCGGGTGCAGCAGGAACCGCAAGCGCCACGTGAACCGCTCGTAGCAACCGTCCAATCCCAGCCGCCCCGAACCCGCGAACGACCGCTCGCCGGGCCCTGCCCGCGCGCCCTTGCACCCGGCGGAGACCTTTTGTTACCGCCAGCGAATCCACCTTACAAAAGTGGCGGCCCTGAAACATCGGCGACGGGTACAGTACCTTACGGGCCCGGCGGATTGCCGCGTCCGTCGGAGGGAGATCAATCATGACAAACGTTACCCAGACCACCATGAAATCCGGGATCGAACGACACGCACGCCAACGCCGGCTCTCCGGCTACACGCTGATCGCGGCCTCCGTGCTCGCGCTCGCCGCGCAAACCGGCTTCGCGCAGGAAGCGCCGCCCGCGCCAGCAGGCGCGGCCGCCACGCAGGGCGGCGATCCGCCCGGGCGCATCGCGCGTCTGAATTACACGGCCGGCACCGTGACCACCGAGCCCGCCGGCGCCGGCGACTGGTCGTACGCGCAGATCAACCGCCCGCTCACGGCCGGCGACCAGCTCTGGAACGACCAGAACGCGCGCTCGGAGCTGCACATCGGCTCGACCGCGGTGCGCCTCGGCCAGAACACGAGCCTCGACGTGCTCAATCTCGACGACACGAGCGCGCAGCTCAAAGTCGCGCAGGGCACGCTGTCGACGCACGTGCGCGAACTCCCGCCGGGCTCGTCGTATGAAATCGACACGCCCAATCTCGCGCTCGGCATGAACGGCCCCGGCGACTACCGCGTCGACGTCGCGCCGGACGGCAGCAGCACGACCGTCACCGTCAGAAGCGGCAGCGCGATCGCGTACGGCGACGGCGGCCAGGTGCCGGTCGCGGCGGGCCAGCAGATCCGCTTCGGCGGCACCAATCTGCAGCAGCTCGCCGACAACCGCGCGCCCGGCCTCGACGATCTCGACCAGTGGGCGGCCAGCCGCGACGCCACGGAAGACCGTTCCTTGTCGGCGCGCTACGTGTCGCGCGACATCCCCGGTTACGAGGACCTCGACGCCAACGGCACCTGGCGCGACAGCCCGCAGTACGGCGAAGTATGGGTGCCGCGCGCGACGCCCGCCGGCTGGGCGCCGTATCACGACGGCCACTGGGTATGGCAGGCGCCTTGGGGCTGGACCTGGGTCGACGACGAACCGTGGGGCTTCGCGCCCTACCACTACGGCCGCTGGGCCGACATCGACGGCTCGTGGGCGTGGGTGCCGGGTCCGCTCGAAGCCGCCGCGCCGCCCGTCTATGCGCCCGCGCTGGTGGCCTTCGTCGGCGACGATGACGGCGGCGTCGACTGGGGTGTGAATCTGGCGATCGGCGGGGCGATCGCGGCGGGCGTGGCGTGGTTCCCGCTCGGTCCGGGCGAGCCGTGGCATCCGCACTGGGGCGATCACGACCGCTGGAGCCCTGGGTACTACAACCGCGTGAACCGCACGACGATCGTCAACGACTACCACCGCAACGTGACGAACGTGAACATCCACAACACGTATGTGAACTATCGCGTGCCCGGCGGCGTGACAGCCGTGCCGGCGACCGCGTTCGTGCATGGTCAGCCGGTCGGACGTTTCGCGCAGAAGGTCGATCCGGGTCAATGGCGCAACGCGCGGATCAACCCCGGTGCGCCGGGAATCGCGCCGGTGCGCGAGAGCTTCGGGTCCGATCTGCGGCGCGCGAATTACCGGCCGCCCGCGAGCGTCGCCGCCCGGCAGGTCGTGGCGACGCGCACTCCGGCCATGCCGGCCGCGTATCGCGACGACCTCGCGCAGCGTTTCGCCCAAA
Organism: Paraburkholderia sp. Ac-20342; assembly: GCF_017104985.1. Lineage (NCBI taxonomy): Bacteria > Pseudomonadati > Pseudomonadota > Betaproteobacteria > Burkholderiales > Burkholderiaceae > Paraburkholderia > Paraburkholderia sp. Ac-20342. The sequence continues at coordinate 12,033 of NZ_JAAGPQ010000036.1, forward strand.
GCGGCGGACGCGTGCCGGGCGGCGGTCAGCCGGTCGTGCGGACCTCGGTGCCCGCGCATATGATGGGCTCGCCGGGGACGCAGTCGGTCGCGAACGTGCGGGTCGTGCAGTCGCATATTCCGGGTCGGCCGCCGGGTATGGCGGCGGGTGTGCCAGGTACGCCGGGTGTGACGAATCCGGCGGCGGCACGCGGTGTCGTGCAGGCCGGGGCCGGACCGCGGCCGGGCGAAGGCGGTGCTCCTGGGCCGCGTGGCGAGACGCCGCACGGGCCGCAAGGACCACAGCCAAGGCCCGGCATGCCGCCGTCGATGGCCGGCAACCTGCCGCATGGGCCACAGGCGGGTCCGCAAGCCGGTCTTCAAGCGGCCGGAGGCGAGCATCCGGCTCCGACGAATGGCGTGCCGCGTCCGCCGCAGGCGGCCGGCGGCAATCCGGCCTATGCGCAACAGCACGGTACGCCGCAGCAATGGGGCGCAGTTGGACGCCAGCAGCCGGCCTGGACGCAGCCGCATACGCCGATGGCGCAGCAGGCGCCGCGTGCGGAGCAGCCTCGCGTGCCGCATCCGATGGACAATCCGGCCGCGCAACAGCAGGCGCGTCAGCCGGAGTTTCGTCCGCAAGGGGCGTCGCCGATGCAACAGTCGCCGCAAGTGCCGCGTCCGGAGCCGCAGGTTCAGCAAGCGCAGCAGCCGCATTTCGAGCCGCGTCCGCAACCGATGCAGCAAGCGCGCCCGGAACCGCAGCCTCAGCAGGCACAGCAACCGCGTTTCGAACAACGTCCGCAGCCGATGCCGCAAGCACGTCCCGAACCGCAGCCTCAGCAGGCGCAGCAGCCGCACTTCGAACCGCATCCGCAGCCGCAGCCGATGCCGCAACCGCGCCCTGAACCGCAGGTCCGGCAGGTGCAGCAGCCGCATTTCGAGCCGCGTCCGCAGCCGATGCAACAACCTCGCCCCGAACCGCGTCCGCAACCGCAGCAATCTCAGCCGCAGCACGCCGAGCAGCATCAGGGCGGCGGCAATCACGACGAGCATCACAAAGGCTGAGCGCGGCATCCCGGCAAGCGCCCCGCTACCGCATCAGCCAGCGGGAGCCGCAATAAAAAACCCGCGATCTTGCGATCGCGGGTTTTTTCGTATGCCGTACGCAACACGGGCGCCACCACCCCGCATCACACGGCTTCACACGGCTTCAGATCGCCATCGGCGCCGTCAGCGGCTCGTGGTGGCGATAGCCGGTCAGCGAGAAATCCGCGGGCTCGATCTTCTCAAGCCATTCCGGCTCGTACACACCGGTTTTCGCGTAATCAGGCACCCGTTCCGAGATCGCGAGCTGCGGGCTCTCGTACGGCTCGCGCGCGAGCTGCTGTTGCAGCATGTCGAGCTGGTTCTCGTAGATGTGCGCATCGCCGATGAAATAGCTGAACCAGCGCGGCGTATAACCGGTCAGCCGTCCGACGAGATGCAGCAGCGCCGCGCCCTCGGTCAGATTGAACGGCGTGCCGAGCCCCACGTCATTGCTGCGGATGTACAGACACAGCGAAATCTCGCGGCGCGCGACGTTCGGCAGGAACTGATAGAGCAGATGGCAGGCCGGCAGCGCGATCTGATCCAGCACAGCGGGATTCCACGCATGAAACAGAATGCGCCGGTCGGCCGGGTTCTGCATGATCGTGTCGAGGCATTGGCGCAACTGGTCGATCGCCTTGTAGAGCAGTACTTTCGGGCGGCCGTCCTCGTCGAATTGCGTGATCACGCGAAAGCCGCGCGCCTCGGCGTCGGCGAGCTGCGCGCTCCGGTCGGCGTCGAGCACCTTGTAGGCTGGCCATTTGCGCCACTGCACGCCGTACACGTCGCCGAGATCGTCGGGGCCTTCGCGATACGGATTCGCGAGCCACTGCGCGTTCTGGTTCGCGTTGCCGTCCCACACCTTGCAGCCGAGATCGCGGAAGTCCGCGGCGCTGCGCGAGGCGCGCAGAAACCCGACCAGTTCGCCGATCGCCGACTTGAACGCGAGCTTCTTCGTGGTCACCGCGGGAAAGCCCTGCTGCAGATCGAAGCGCAGCATCGCGCCCGGCATGCTGATGGTGCGGATGCCGGTGCGGTTTTCCTGCCACGTGCCGGTGTCGAGAATCGTGCGGACGAGGTCCAGGTATTGTTTCATGCGGTTTCCTTCGACGAGGCGCGAGAACGGCCCGATCCGCGCCACGGGATTGAGCAAAGCTCGATTCTAGCAAGCGCGCCCGGCCGACGCCCGGGCATGGCGAGCGGCGCCGACGATTTCAGCGTGAAGCCGATAGAGAGGAAAAGCGCGGGCTGGACGAAGCCAGCGCGGCCAGGAAATAGAAGCGGTGGAAGCGGCAGAAGCAACGGCATGCCGCAGGGGGCCCGCCGCAGCCTCTCTGCGGCGACATTCCGCGGGACCGATAGTGCAGAGGGCTAACTGACAGACCGGATAGACAAGGCGCCCCGCCACCGCCGATACGGCAGTTCGACGATTGCCGTCGGACCGCCCGCCTCACGGCACTTCAACTCTTGGGTCGCGAATCACTCCCGCATCAAAGATGCGGCACCGAAGCCGGCAGATCGCCATGCGGCGCCGTCATCGGCTCGCCTTCCATATGGCGCATGCCGTGCGAGCACAGCAGCCGATACAGCGTGACCCGCGAAATACCGAGCTCCTGCGCCGCGTCGCCAAGCCGCCCGCGATGCCGCAGCAGCGCGAGTTCGATCGCCTGCCGCTCGGCCGCTTCGCGCGCCTGCGCGAGCGACACCGGCACGATCTCGACATACTCGGCGAGTTCGAGGTCACGCGCGGTGATCGCGCGCCCCTCGGACATCACGATCGCCCGCCGCACCCGGTTGATCAGCTCGCGCACATTGCCTGGCCAGCCGTAGTTATGCAGGGCCGCGATCGCGTCGGGTGCGAAACCACGCAGGCGGCGACTCGCATCTTTCTTGAAACGCTCCAGCATGTGCCGCGCGAGCAGTTCGATGTCCTTGCCGCGCGCGCGCAGCGGCGGCTCATCGATCTGCAGCACACACAGCCGGTGATACAGGTCCGAGCGGAAACGCCCCTCGATCATCGCCGCGGTCATGTCCACGTGGGTGGCGGAGATAATGCGCACGTCGACGTCGATCGCGGTATGGCCGCCGAGCCGCTCGACCTTGCGCTCCTGCAGGAAGCGCAGCAGGCTCGCCTGGCTTTCGAGCGGCAGATCGCCGATTTCGTCGAGGAAAAGCGTGCCGCCGTTGGCGGCCTCGACGCGGCCGATCTTGCGCTGATTCGCGCCCGTGAACGCGCCGCGCTCATAGCCGAATAGCTCGGACTGCAAAAGATGCGGCGGAATCGCGCCGCAGTTGATCGGCACGAACGGCGCGTTGCGGCGCGCCGAGCGCTCGTGAATCGCGACCGCCGTCAGCTCCTTGCCGGTGCCCGATTCGCCGGAAATGAACACCGGCGCGTCGGTCATCGCGACCTTGCGGATCGAGCGAAACAGCGCCAGCATCGCGTCGCACGAGCCGACCATCTCGCCTTCGGCGCCCTGCGAACCGTCGTTCGAGGCCGTTTCGCTCAGCGAGATCATGCCGTACGCATGGCCGACCGAATCGACGATGCGATCACCCGAATACGGCACCGTCACGTAATCGAAACAGTAGTCGCGCACGAGCCGGCGCAAAGCTGCGTCCTGCAGCTGGCCAGGCGTGGTGGCCGCGACCCAGCCGACGTTCGGCATGGTCAGACAGGACTCGAATGCGGCGATCTCGTGCGGCTGGAAATCGCAGGACAGATCGAGAAGACCGCCCGCCGCCATGCCGGCGCGAACCGCCCGGCGCACATCGCGAGCCGAGCCCACGACTTCGACATGCCAGCCGCGCTGATGAAAACGCGTATTCAACTCCGCGCTCGGATCGCGCGAAACGTAAATCAGTTGCCGCGTTGCGGATTCCATTATTCAGATCCTCTCGTCAACGAACGTTAAGGACGACGCATGCACCTGAAACTGCGGTTCAGACACGCTGACTCGTTCGGGATTCGCGAATCGCAAAAACCGAACGGCCATTCCATTCCGTGCGGACAGCTGATCCCCAAGAAAGCGGCGTGTGTGTTTGAGACGGCCCGTTACGGGCCTTTTTTAAATCTGAAGCTCTTTTTCGAGAGCTTACTATACGTGCGGCGCTTCGAAAACAATTATGCGAATTCAGCCAAAAATCCCTTACCCATCAATGACATCCGTCCGGTAAAGATTTATTCAGCCGACCAATAAAACCATATTGCAAGTACTTTTTTCAGCCTTCTTCCGAAGGTAGTTCGTACCTTTCGAATTAACAAATTACAGGTATTTTCTGCTGCGTCGTTTCAGCACTGAAACGTTTTTCGCGGATTTCCACGGCATTACGCCTTCGTTAGCACGCCGCATCCCGATGCATCAATGGATTGCGCGCGATGGCACATGTTTCGCTAAATAGCGTCCACAAGGGAGAGACATCATGCGACTCGTTTTCCGTAGCGCTCCAATAAACCGCACGGCATTATTCGCGATTCGCGAAGCAGGCGCGCCAAAGCGACAACGCGGCGGCGCGGCCGGCATGCCGACGGTTGCCGCCACGCCGCAACGGCCAGGCGGCTCCCACCAGGTGACGCTGTGGGACGAAATCGCGCCGCCCGCGCCGCCGCCGGTGCCGGTCGACGCCATGCACGCCGGCGAAAGCAACGCCGCGACGTACCGGAAGGCATAGCGAACGGCGACGAAGCACCGGCAGCCGCAACGGCACACGGGGTTCCTCCGCAGCAGCCCACGCCTGCCCGTCGGGTAGAATCATCCGGTTACGTTCCCTTTCCCATTCGATGACGACGCTCACCCTGATCGTCGCTCGCGCCAGCAACGGCGTGATCGGCCGCGACAACCAGTTGCCCTGGCGACTGCCCGAAGACCTCAAGTTCTTCAAGCGCACGACGATGGGCGCGCCCATCATCATGGGCCGCAAGACGCACGAATCGATCGGCCGGCCGCTGCCGGGACGCCGCAACATCGTCGTGACACGCGACGCCGAACGGCGCTTTCAGGGCTGCGACACGGCAACCAATCTGGACGACGCGCTGCGCCTCGCCGCGCAGGACCAGGCGCCGCAGGCGTTTCTGATCGGCGGCGCGCAGCTGTACCCCGAGGGTTTGCGTCTCGCGCAGAAGCTCATCATCACCGAGATCGCCGCCGACTTCAACGGCGATGCGACCTTCCCCGCGGTCGACAAGACCGTGTGGGAAGAAATCGCGCGCGAGACGCATCACGCGCATGCGCCGAACGATTTCGACTACGCGTTTGTGACGTACCAGCGCAAAGAGCACTGAACGCGGACGCGCTGGCGGGTTTCGCGAAGCCGGCGCCATGCATCCCATGAAAAAACGCCACGCAATTTCCATTGCGCGGCGTTTCCCATTCCTGCTTGCTGCGAGCCGAGAGGAGCACGCGCCCCGCTCATTGCCCGAATTACTGCCCCGCGATCGTCATGCGCTCGATCAGTACCGAGCCGGTCTGCTTGGTGCCGCGCGTGATCGTATCGGCGCCGATCGCGACGATGTGGTGGAACATCTCCTGCAACGTGCTCGCGACCGTGATCTCCTCGACCGGATACAGGATCTTGCCGTTCTCGACCCAGAAGCCCGACGCGCCGCGCGAATAGTCGCCCGTCACGTAGTTCACGCCCTGCCCCATCAGCTCGGTCAGCAGAAGACCGGTGCCGAGCTTGCGCAGCATCTCTTCGAAGTCGTCCTCGGGACGCGTGTCCGAGCTCAGCAGCGAGAGATTGTGCGAGCCGCCCGCGTTGCCGGTGGTCTGCATGCCGAGCTTGCGCGCCGAGTACGTGGACAGGAAGTAGCCCTCCACGACGCCGTCCTTCACGACCGAACGCTGGCGCGTACGCACGCCTTCCTCGTCGAACGGCGCGCTGCCCATCGCGCGGGCGACGTGCGGGTCTTCGACCACCTGCACGTGCGGCGCGAACACCGGCTTGCCGAGGCTGTCGACCAGAAACGAGGTCTTGCGATACAGCGCGCCGCCGCTCGTCGCCTGCACGAACGCACCGAGCAGACCGGCGGCGAGCGGCGCTTCGAACAGCACCGGCACCTTGCGCGTATCGAGGCCGCGCGCGCCGATGCGCGCGAGCGCGCGCTGCGCCGCGTAACGGCCCACGGCCTCGGGATCGGCCAGCTCGGACGCGCTGCGCGTCGACGTGTACCAGTCGTCGCGCTGCATGTTGCGGCCGCTGCCCGCGATCGGCGCGCACGCAATGTAGTGGCGCGAGTACGGATAGCCGGCGAGGAAGCCGCGCGAGGTCGCCAGCACGAATTGCGAATGCTGCGCCGACACGCTCGCGCCTTCCGAATTCCTGATCTGCGGATCGGTGGCGAACGCGGCGTCTTCGGCGCGGCGCGCGATCTCGACCGCCTCGTCGGCGGACAGATTCCACGGATGATAGAGATCGAGGTCGCGCGGCGCGGTTTCGAGCAGTTCGGCTTCGGCAAGGCCCGCGCAATCGTCCTCGGCGGTGAAGCGGGCGATGTTGTAGGCCGCCGCGACCGTGTCCTTCAACGCTTGCGGCGAGAAGTCCGAGGTACTGGCGTTGCCGCGCTTGTTGCCGATGAACACCGTCACGCCGACCATCTTGTCGCGGTTGTGCTCGATCGTCTCGACTTCGCCGCGCCGCACCGAGACGGACAGGCCGTCGCCTTCGGAAATTTCCGTTGCGGCGTCGGTGCCGCCGAGCGCCTTCGCGTGACGAAGGATGTCCGAGGCGATTTCCTTCAGCTCATCCTGGGTATGCGGAAAAAAGCGCTGCTTGACGTCCATGTCTGCTGCCATTGTGGTTGCCGTCCTGTTCGGGGCCGCGCGGCCCTGGGTATGCGCACCGTGCGCCTTATGCCACGCGAGAAGACAGGTGGCGGCGCAGGCGTGCGAGATAAATGCATCCCGCGATCATAGCAAGGTAAGCGACGCCGTACCTGGCATTCGCGTCACGGCGCGAGGGCTTCGCGCGCGGCGGCGACAGTGCGCGAATGGGCATCACGCCGACGGCCTGGCAAACGGAATCCGCCGCGGCAGCGAACGCAGCCTCACGGCCGCGAGTTGGACTGGCGCCGCACGTTACAATATCGCCATGACACGCAAAACCCGCATTCAACCGATCGAATCCGTCGTGACGGAAGTCGACGAAAACGGCTACGACCGCCCGAGCAAGTCCCAGGTCAAGCGCGAAATGCAAGCGCTGCAGGACCTGGGTGCGGAGCTGGTCGCGCTGCCGAAAGATGCGCTCAAGCGCATGCCGATGCCCGAAAAGCTCGACGAAGCCGTGCGCGAAGCGCGCCGCATCACCGATCACGAAGGCAAGCGCCGCCAGATCCAGTACGTCGGCCGCGTGATGCGCTCGCTGCACGACACGGAAACCGCCGCGCTGCGCACCGCGCTCGACACCTACAAGGGCATCAACAAGACGGAAACGGCGAAGCTGCACTGGATCGAGCGCACCCGCGAGAAACTGCTCGCCGACGACGCCGCGCTGACCGAGTTCATCCGCCAGCACCCGGGCGCCGATCCGCAGCAGGGCCGCACGCTGATCCGCAACGCGCGCAAGGAAGCGCAGCAGAACAAGCCGCCGCGCTATTTCCGCGAACTGTTCCAGTGGATCAAAACCGCGGCCGGCGCGGACGAAGCCGACGACGCGTCCGATACCGCGCATGATGCCGAACCCGATACGGATTTCGCCCCGGAAGACGACGATGCCGACCGCGACGCCTGAGCAACGCCCACCACGCAACCACCCCGACGAGATCGTGATCGGCCTCGTGTCGATCAGCGACCGCGCCTCGGCCGGCGTGTACGAGGACAAGGGCATTCCGGCGCTGCAGGAATGGCTCGGCGCAGCGCTCGCGTCGCCGTGGCAGGTCGTCACGCGGCTGATTCAGGACGACGCGCCGACCATTTCGGCCACGCTGATCGAACTCGTCGACGAAGTGGGCTGCGATCTCGTGCTGACCACGGGCGGCACGGGCCCGTCGCGCCGCGACGTGACGCCCGAGGCGACGCTCGCGGTCGCGACGAAGGAGATGCCGGGCTTCGGCGAGCAGATGCGACAGATCAGCCTGAATTTCGTGCCGACCGCGATCCTGTCGCGCCAGGTGGCGGTGATCCGCGAAACGGCGGAGCACGCAGCGCTGATCGTCAACCTGCCGGGTCAGCCAAAGTCGATCAGGGAAACGCTCGAAGGTCTTCGCGACGACGAGGCGGCCGTCAAGGTGCCGGGGATTTTCGCGGCGGTGCCCTACTGCATCGATCTGATCGGCGGCCCGTACGTGGAAACCAACGCCGAGGTGGTCAAGGCGTTCCGGCCGAAGAGCGCATTGCGCGCTCCGCGGCAGGACTGAGGTTTATCCCGGGTTAAGCGCGGACTGGTCCGCGCGGCTTGGGCTTGGGCTTGGGCTTGGGCTTGGGCTTGGGCTTATTTGGCGCTCGCCGGTGCGTCCGGCGCCGGCTGCGACGGCACGAGGAAATGTTCGCGGTAGTACTTCAGCTCATCGATCGACTCGTGGATATCGGCAAGCGCCGTGTGCATCGCGCGCTTCTGGAAGCCCTTGTAGATGGCCGGCTGCCAGCGCCGGCACAGTTCCTTGAGCGTGCTCACGTCGAGATTGCGGTAATGGAAAAAGCGCTCGAGATCCGGCATCCAGCGCGCCATGAAGCGGCGGTCCTGACAGATCGAGTTGCCGCACATCGGCGACTTGCCGGGCGGCACGTACTGGGCGAGGAAGTCGCGAATCTGCTGCGTGGCGTCCGCCTCGCTCACCGTCGACGCCTTCACGCGGCCGATCAGACCCGAACGGCCATGCGTGTTCTGGTTCCACTCGTCCATCTTCGCGAGCGTCTCGTCGCTCTGATGGATCGCGAGCACCGGGCCTTCGACCATCCTGTCGAGCGTCGAATTCGTCACCACCACCGCAATCTCGATGATGCGGTCGGTGTCGGGCTCGAGCCCGGTCATTTCCATGTCCAGCCAGATGAGATTCATGTCGCTGCGCACGAGCGGCGGCTGTTCGGCGGATGCGAGGATGTCAGTCATGAGTGCAACCCTGATGGCCTGGCGGCGGGCTTCGCTGAAAACCCGCGCACCGTGGCGTGTGTTCGTTCGAAATGGATGCGCGGTTCGAGCCGGGGCAGGCCTGGCTGCTTAAGCGGCGGCCATGGCGGCCATGAAGCGCCGCCTGGCATCGCTGCCGTGGACCGCGCCCCGAGCCATTGCCGTGAACCACGCTCCCGCCGCGAGGCGGGAAGAAACATATAATTCTCGCATAGATACCACGGAATCCCCGGATGCCTACCCTGTACTTCACTGCCCTGTTCGTCGTCGCCGTCGTCGCGATGGTCGGCACCAAACTCTGGCTCGCGTCGCGGCAGATCCGCTTCGTCGTCGCCCATCGCGAACAGGTACCGAGCCAGTTCGCCACCACCGTCGCGCTCACGGCGCACCAGCGCGCCGCCGACTACACCGTCGAGCGCACGCGCCTCGCGATGATCGAGATCGTCGTCGGTGCGGCCGTGCTGATCGGGCTCACGCTGCTCGGCGGCGTGCAGGCGCTCGATCTCGCGCTGTCCGACTGGCTCGGGCGCGGCTACGCCGGCCAGATCGCGCTCGTCGCCGTCGTGATCGCGATCACGAGCGCCATCGACCTGCCGTTCGACTACTACCGGCAGTTCGTCGTCGAGCAGCGCTTCGGCTTCAACCGTATGAGCAAAAGCCTGTTCTTTCTCGACCGCATCAAGGGCGCGCTGCTCGGCATCGCATTCGGGCTGCCGCTGCTCTTCGTCGTGCTGTGGCTCATGAACCGCGCCGGCGATCTCTGGTGGCTGTGGGCCTGGGTTGTGTGGGTCGCGTTCCAGATGTTCGGCCTGCTGATTTTCCCGACCTTCATCGCGCCGCTCTTCAACAAGTTCGAGCCGCTGAAGGACGAAGCGCTCGTGAGCCGCATCGAGGCGCTGATGAAGCGCTGCGGCTTCGCCGCCAAGGGTCTGTTCGTGATGGACGGCAGCCGCCGCTCGGCGCACGGCAATGCGTACTTCACCGGCTTCGGCGCAAGCAAGCGCATCGTCTTCTTCGACACGCTGCTCGCGCGCCTGTCGGGCCGCGAGATCGAGGCGGTGCTCGCGCACGAACTCGGCCACTTCAAGCGCCGTCACGTGACGAAACGCATGCTCGTCACCTTCGCGATCAGCCTCGCGATGCTCGCGCTGCTCGGCTGGCTCACGCAGTGCGTGTGGTTCTACGAAGGGCTCGGCGTGCGGCCGTCGCTCGTCGGCGGCAATAGCGGTCTGGCACTCGTGCTGTTCTTCCTCGCGCTGCCGGTGTTCATGTTCTTCGTCACGCCGCTCGGCAGCCTCAGCTCGCGCAAGCACGAGTTCGAAGCCGATGCGTTCGCGGCGACGCAGACCGACGCGCAGGACCTCGTCAACGCGCTCGTCAAGCTGTACGAGGACAACGCGTCGACGCTGACGCCCGATCCGCTTTACACCGCGTTCTACTACTCGCATCCGCCGGCCTCGCAGCGGATCGACCGACTGCTGCGGCACGCATGAGCGGCCGCGCCCCGAAAAAAGCGCCGCGCGGCGCGCAAGCCGCCGCGGCCGGCCAGCATGGCGCGAACGGCGCCCGCACGGGCGGCCTCGTGGTCGCCGCGCACGGCCGCCACTATCTCGTCGCACCCGAAGACGGCGGTGCGTTGCTGCAATGCTTCCCGCGCGGCAAGCGCAGCGAGGTGGCGGTCGGCGATCGCGTGATCTACGAGCCGACTTCGGCGGATCAGGGTGTGATCGTCGAAATCGGCGAGCGGCGCAATCTGCTGTATCGCTCCGATCAATACAAATCGAAGCTGTTCGCGGCCAATCTCGACCAGTTGCTGATCGTGCTCGCCACCGAACCGCATTTCAGCGAAGACCTGCTCGGCCGTGCGCTCGTCGCCGCCGAGGCGAACGAGCTGAAGCCGCTGATCGTGCTGAACAAGATCGACGTGACCGGTGCGCTGGACGGTGCGCGCCAGCGGCTCGAACCGTATCGCGCGCTCGGCTATACGGTCCTCGAAGTGTCGATCCGGATGCAGCCCGACACCGCGCGCGCGGTGCTGACCGAGCATCTGCGCGGACACGCGACGCTGCTGCTCGGCCAGTCCGGCATGGGCAAATCGACGCTCGTGAATCTGCTGATTCCGGACGCCGAAGTCGCGACGCGCGAGATTTCGACCGCGTTGAACAGCGGCCGGCATACGACGACCTTCACGCGTCTTTATCCGCTACCGGACCTCGACGGCAAGGACGGAGCGGCTAGCGCACCTGCGACGAACGGCCCGGCCGGCGCACTGATCGATTCGCCGGGCTTCCAGGAGTTCGGCCTGCATCATCTGACCGAAGGCAAGCTCGAACGCGCGTTTCCCGAATTCCGCCCGCTGCTGCCGAATTGCCGCTTTTACAACTGCCATCACCTGCACGAGCCCGGCTGCGCGATTCTCGAAGCGATCGCCGATGGCCGCATCCGCCGCGAACGGCATGCGCTGTATGCGCAACTCGTGCACGAGGCCAGCCAGATCGTCCGCTGACATGAAGCTGATGCGCGCGCCGAATCTGATCACAGGGCAGCATTGGGTCAACGTGCTCGAGACCGCGGGCATTGCGTGCGAGTTGCACAACCGCTATCTGAACGGCGCGCTCGGCGAGATTCCGGCGGATCAATGCGCGCCGGAGCTATGGCTCGTCGATGAGCGCGATGAGGCGATCGCGCGGCGTTTGATCGAGGCGGCATCGCAAGGGCCGGCACCCGGCGCGCCGGGGTGGCGGTGTCAGCAATGCGGGGAGATGCTCGAGGCGCAGTTCACCGTGTGCTGGCAATGCGGGACCGCGCGCGATCCGTTGCAGGGGTGAGGTGAAGACAGGTGGATCGCCGGGTTGGTGAGGTGACCGGGAATTGAAAACGCCGGGCATTGCCCGGCGTTTTCATGTGCTGCGCGAGGCACGGCGGCCTGGCGCTGCATGATGACGTCATGCTAGGCGAGCCATACCGCGATGGTCAGCATCAACAGCAGAATCATCCACAGCACGACCGCGCGCCACACGAGACCTACCGCCGATTGCAACGTACGCGGCGTGCAGTCGTCGCCAACCTGCATCGGCCCGCCGTCGCCGGTAGCGAGCGCGTCGAGGCTCGACTGCTCCGCAAGCGGCCCGCTCAAACGCGCGCCAAGCGCCCCGCTTCCGGCAGCCAGCAGAACACCGTCGTTCGCATCGGGCCATTGCCGCGCGTGATTGCGCCAGGCGTAAATCGCATCCTCGAAATTGCCGACGATCGCAAAGCCAAGCGACGTCAGCCGCGCCGGCACCCAGTCGATCACGAAGAACACCCGCTGCGCGAAACTCGAAAACGCAACGGTGCGGTCGTCGGCCGGCCGCGCCCATGCGCGCGCGAGATATTCGGCACAACGGTACAGCACCGCGCCCGCCGGACCGACCGGAATCAGGAACCAGAAGAACACGCCGAACACATGGCGATGCGAGGCGACCACCGCATGAATCAGCGTATGGCGCACGATCTCGCTGACCGGCATGTCGACGGTATCGAGCCCGGTCCATTCGTTGAGAATTTCGCGTGCACGCGGCACGTCGTCGTTGTTCAGCGCGAGATGGATGTCGGTGAAGTAATGGCTGAACTGGCGGAAGCCGAGCGTGAAATACAGCACCACGACGTTCCACAGGAACGCGAGCATGAAGTGGATGTGATACAGCACGTAGTAGACGAGCGCGACCGCAAGCGTCCAGGGCACCACCACCACGAGCCATGCGAGCAGACCGTGGCGCTGCTTGCCGGCATCGAATCCGTGCGCCGCCGACTCCGCATGGTATTGAAGCAACGCAGACACCGGATTGTTCGGCGACAGTGCGCGTACCTGTTCAATGATCAGAGCCAGCAATACGGAGAAAAAAGTCATGCGATGCGCCGTGCTTTTTGAGTTTTTACGATTGTTTTATAACGATAGCACAGGGTCGGATGCCTCTGAGCGCAGACGCTGACAAACCGCCGACAACTGCATCGTCCACGCAACTCTGCGCGTTCAACTCATGCTGCAAGGAAACGATAGAGGTTGCGCAGCATCGCCGCCGTCGCCCCCCAGATGAAATAATCGCCGCCCTGCGCGGCGGTGTGTTCGGTTGCGGCTTGCGTTGCGCGGGTGTCTTCGAGAACGCCGGTTTGCTCGCCCGGCGGTTGCGCGGTGTGCTCCGCTATTGCCGCCGGCTCGCTGCGCGGGTACGGCATCGAAAAAAAGCGGCGCTCGCCGCCCTCGTAGCGGAACAGACGTTCTTCGTGATTGGCCGGATTCATCAGGAACGCGAGCGGCACCTCGAAGACTTCGGCCACTTCGAGCGTATCCATTTGCAGCGTGAACGGCGGATGCACGAGACCGATGACCGGCGATACGCAAAAGCCGGTGCCTGTCAGATAGTCGGGCAACGCACCGAGAATTTCCACACGCGATGAATCGAGACCGACTTCCTCGTGCGCCTCGCGCAGCGCGGTCGCGATAGCATCGGCATCGAACGGCTCCTGGCGGCCGCCGGGAAAACTCACCTGGCCCGCGTGATCGTTCAGATGGTCGGCACGCTGCGTGAGCAGCACGGTCAGGCCGTGCTCGCGGACTACGAGCGGCACCAGCACCGCAGCCACGCGCGGATCGATTCCGGTGTTGCGCCAAGGCGCGTCGGCAATTTTTTCGGGGGTCCAGGCAAGCTGGCGCTCGAAGCGTGCCCGTAGCGCATCGGGTGTAAGACGGTCGCCGGCCACCGGCGGCAGATCGGCACCTGTCGCGATGACAGGCAGGCTTTCGGGCTCGAAGACAGGGCGGATCAACGGGTCTCTCTGATCAGCAGGTGGGGATACCGCTATTTTGACCTGGCCAACAAAAAAGCACCCGCGAGGGGTGCTTTTTCTTACAGCATTTACGCTTCGGAAGCAGCGCGGTCTTTCGAGACCAGCTTTTCCTTGATTCGAGCCGACTTGCCCGAACGCTCGCGCAGATAGTACAGCTTCGCACGACGCACGTCGCCGCGACGCTTCACGACGATGCTTGCCAGCAGCGGCGAGTACGTCTGGAACGTACGCTCGACGCCTTCGCCCGACGAAATCTTGCGGACGATGAACGACGAATTCAGACCACGGTTACGCTTGGCGATCACGACGCCTTCGTAAGCCTGCACACGCTTACGCGTGCCTTCAACCACGTTCACGCTAACGATGACCGTATCGCCCGGACCAAAATCGGGAATGGTCTTTTCGCCGAGAACGCGCGCGATTTCTTCCTGCTCGAGTTTTGCAATCAGATTCATCACTGACTCCTAGATCCATCTTGTCGGCGTTCGTACCTGCCTTGCGCTGGTTTCCCGTGGGTTGCCCCACTGCGCTCGACGACGGCCCCGATAGAGGATGGGTTCACATCTGGCACCGCCCACGCATGAACGGCACCGCCTATACCCGCTCGAAAGACCGGGGCCTCAGGCCTTCGGCTCTTCCTTCGCGAGACTTGCGAGCCATGCCTCGTCGGCACGGCTTAGCATTTTATTCTTTCTGGCCTTCACGATCAGATCGGGCCGTTTGTTCAGCGTGTTGCGCAACGCTTCGCGCCGCCGCCACGCCTCGATTTCCGCATGATGGCCGCCGAGCAGCACATCGGGCACCCGCACACCCTCGTATTCCTCGGGCCGCGTGTAGTGCGGACAATCGAGCAGCACGTCGACGAAGCTGTCCTGCACCGCCGACTGCGAATCGTTGAGCACGCCGGGCAACTGACGCACGACCGCATCCATCAACGCCATCGCGGGCAACTCGCCGCCCGACAGCACGAAGTCGCCAAGACTGACTTCCTCGTCGACGACACGATCGAGCAGACGCTGATCGATCGCTTCATAGCGCCCGCACAACAGTATCAGACCGGGTTCGGCCGCGAACTTCATGACGCGCTCGTGATCGAGCGTCGCGCCTTGCGGCGACATCATCACGACGCGCGGCGCGCCGATGCCCTGCTGTGCCTGCGCCGCTTTCGCGGCGCCGATCGCCTCTTCGAGCGGTTTGGCCAGCATCACCATGCCGGGGCCGCCGCCGTACGGGCGATCGTCGATCGTGCGGTAGTTGTCGGTCGTGAAATCGCGTGGATTCCACGTACGCAACCCATAGCGCTCCTGCTTCGCGGCCCGGCTGGTGATGCCCCAGTCGGTCAGCGCGCGGAACATTTCCGGAAAGAGCGTCACGACATCGAACTGCACCGCTCTCTCCATTCAACGAAAGATTTCAATAATCGGCTTCCCAGTCGACGACGATCTGCTTCGCGGCCTGGTCCACCGTTTTGACATAGACGCCGACGAACGGGATCAAGCGCTCGTCTGCGACCGGCTTGCCGCTTTTGTCGGTAGCCGGATATTCGATACGCAGCACCGACTGCGCACCGTTGTCGATCATGCCTGCAACCCTGCCGAGTTCAAACCCGGCGAGGTTCACCACAGTGAGTCCGATCAGATCGACCCAGTAGAATTCGTCGGCTTCGAGAGCCGGAAATTCGCTGCGGCTGAGGTACACGCGAAAACCACGCAATGCGAATGCCTCGTCGCGGTCGGCGGTGCCGCCCAGATGGGCCACCACGCTGTCGCTATGAGTCCTGGCCTGCAAGGCCGGTGCGGACCTGCGCTCGTCGCCTCTGAGCAGCCACCAGCGTCTGGCGCTCAACAGGGCGTCGCCACCCCGCCCGGCATCCGCGTGGGCGGACACCTTGACCCAGCCTTTGAGGCCGTAAGCGTCAACGATTGCGCCGACTTCGACCGCATCGGCCGGCCAGCTTGCCAGCGTTTCCGCGCGCATTTCAGCGGCTGCGGAAGCGCTACTTGCCGCACTGGCTTTCGCCTTGTCTTCGGCCCGCTCGACCGGCTTGCGGACGAATGCACCGAACGACGCCTGACCAGACGCCTTTGCGCGACCAGAACTGCCGGAATCACGCTCAGACATGAGATAAACCCGGAGATAGCCTCGAAGACGACTTCGCCGTCTGCTTCAGTAAAACAATGTACGTATCGGACTGCCCACGCAAGCTGCGCGAGCCGCCGGCCGAACCGACGACGATACGCATGCGGACCGCCATATCAGGCAGCCGGCTGCGCCTTTTGCGCTTCCTTCACGAGGCGCTCGACGGTCGGCGACAGTTGCGCGCCAACGCCTTGCCAGTACGTGAGGCGGTCCTGAGCGATACGCAGGGACTCGCCCTTCGTAGCGACCGGGTTGTAGAAGCCGACGCGCTCGATGAAGCGGCCGTCACGACGGCTGCGCGAGTCGGTAGCGACGATGTTGTAGAACGGGCGCTTCTTGGAGCCGCCACGAGCCAAGCGGATGATGACCATATTAGAATCCTTGAAAACCGGGGTGCGGAACGACTGAAACACGCGATTATAGCGGGAAACCGACGCCATAACAAACACTTACCGGGATAAACTGAGCAATGCGGCTGCGCCGGCCCCCCATCGCGGGCTCGCGAACCCGCCCAAATGCCCGAAATACCTGAAGGATCGCCCGTGAAACGCCCGCAGCCCACTCCGTTTCTGCCCGCTTTTTTTCTCTTTCTGGCACGCTTGACGGGGCTTGCCCGCATGGCGCGCAGCCGGATTCCGCGCCTCGCAGCCACAGCCGTGCTCGCCACACAGACACTGACAGCGGCGGCCTCGCTGCCCATCGAGAAAATCAGACTGCCGCGGGGCTTTCACATCGAAGTATTGTCGGATGAAGTGCCGAGCGCACGCGCAATGACGCTCTCGCCGAAGGGCATTCTTTATGTCGGCAGTCTCGACGGGCACGTCTACGCGCTCGAACTGCGCAACGGCCGCGTGACGGGCCGCCACATCATCGCTTCCGGCCTGCAGATGCCGGCTGGCGTCGCATGGCACGACGGCGCGCTGTATGTATCCGCCGTGTCGAAGATCGTGCGCTTCGATGCGATCGACTCCCATCTCGGCAATCCGCCAAAGCCCGTCATCGTCACCGACAAGCTGCCCACGGAAACGCATCACGGCTGGAAATTCATCGCGTTCGGCCCGGACGGCAAGCTCTACGTGCCGCAAGGCGCGCCGTGCAACATCTGCGACAGGGACCCGAACCGGTTCGCCCTGATCGGCCGCATGGACCCCGACGGCAACCACTATGAAGTCGTGGCGCGCGGCATACGCAATTCGGTCGGCTTCGCGTGGCACCCCGTCACGCACGAACTGTGGTTCACCGACAACGGCCGCGACCTGCTCGGCGACGACATCCCGAGCGATAAGCTGAGCCGCGCGCCGCGGCTCGGGATGAATTTCGGCTTTCCCTACTGTCACGGCGGCGACACGCCCGACCCCGAATTCGGTAAGGACCACGCGTGCAGCGAGTTCACACCGCCCGTCGCCAAGCTCGGCGCGCACGTAGCCGCGCTCGGCATGCGTTTTTACGACGGCGCGATGTTTCCGGCCGACTACCGCAACAACATTTTCATCGCCGAACACGGCTCCTGGAATCGCAGCAAGAAGTCCGGCTACCGCGTCGTGCGCGTGATCGCCGATCCGGACGGCGGCAACGCGCGCCAGGAAGTCTTTGCCGAAGGCTGGCTACAACCGGGCGAAACCGTCTGGGGCCGTCCCGCCGACGTGCTGCCGCTGCCCGACGGCTCGCTGCTGATCAGCGACGATTACGCCGGCGCGATCTATCGCGTGACGTATTCGGCGCCTTAGCGATCGTTCGCAGGCTTGCCCGACAACCCCGAGGGCAGCCCCTCTGCAGCACCCGCCAAACCTGCGGGCCGCGCCGAAGAAAATCCGTCCGCACGAGACGTCTGCGTTGCCGCAAACACCCTTACACAAACGTTCAGCCCTCACGGCCGGCTCCCTACCCGCCTTCAGCCCCACGCCTAGTCGCAATGTGACCTCCCGCGCGCGGCAGGCGTAGAATGCGCGTCGGTCCGCGCCATGCGGCGCGCCGCTCCTGCCGCTCCTTTCGACCGCCCGTCATTCTGCCCACGCGTCCATGTCCACCGCTGCCTCGACTTCCCCGCGCTTCAGATCCAAGACCATTACCGCCGCGCTCGCGTTCCTTTTCGGTAGCCTCGGCGCCCATCGCTTCTATCTGTACGGCACCCGGGACATTTACGGCTGGGCGCATCTGATCGGCACGCTGATCGGCATTCCCGGCGTGATGTTGCTGATCGCCACCGAGCGCGCTTCGATACTCGGCTGGGTGCTCGCGACCACCGGCGCCATTTCGCTTTTCGCCGCGTTTCTTGCCGCGCTCGTCTACGGGCTGCGTCCGGATCAGAAATGGGACGCGCAGTTCAACGCCCACACCCAACGCAAAAGCCGCTCCGGCTGGACGGTCATTTTCATCGTCATCTTTTCGCTGCTGATCGGCGCGTTCCTGCTGATGACCGGCCTCGCCGTCTCGTTCCAGACCTACTTCGAGAGTCAGGTGGAAGCGGCCAAGGCGCTCTCGCAGTAACGGCCAGCGGGCGGGTTCCAGACACCGCGCTAAAACAGCCTCAATTGCGGATTGTCGCGTGACGCTTCCCGCTCACGCGATGGCTCGCCCCGCCGGAAGTGCGACATGTCGAGAATGCCCCGGTCGCGCCCGTTCAGCCCCAAACGGCGCACGGTCTGGTGAAAACGCTGCTTGAGCATGTCCGCCCATAAACCCTCTCCTTTCATGCGCGTCGAAAACGACGAGTCGTAGTCTTTGCCGCCGCGCATGTCGCGCACGCGGCTCATGACCCGCTCGGCCCGGTCGGGAAAATGCGCGCTCAGCCAATCCTTGAAGAGCGGCGCGACTTCCCACGGCAAACGCAGCACGATATAGCTCGCGTTGCTGGCACCGGCTTGCGCGCAGGCTTCGAGCACGCGCTCCATGTCCGGTTCGGTGACGAACGGGATGACCGGCGCAATGCTGACACCCACCGGAATACCGGCCTCGCTCAGCGTACGGATAGCGCGCAGACGGCGCGACGGCGTGGCCGCGCGCGGTTCGAGCGTGCGCGCGATGTCGGCATCGAGCGTGGTGATCGTGATCGCCGCCATGAATTGCCCGCGCGCGGCCATCGGCGCGAGCAGATCGATGTCGCGCTCGATCAGCGACGACTTGGTGATCGCCGCGAACGGCTGGCTGCGTTCGCTGAGCACTTCGATCACACGGCGCGTCAGGCGCAAGTCGCGTTCGGCCGGCTGCCATGCGTCGGTGGCCACGCCGAGCGCGATCGGCTCCGGCACATAGGACTTCTTCGACAGCTCGCGTTCGAGCAATTCCGGCGCATTGATCTTCGCGTAGATACGGCTTTCGAAGTCGAGCCCCGGCGACAGTCCCAGATAACTGTGCGTCGGCCGCGCAAAGCAATAGATGCAGCCATGCTCGCAGCCGCGATACGGATTCAACGACACGCCGAACGGAATATCCGGCGACGCATTGCGCGTGAGGATGGTCCTGGCGCGCTCCTCGAACACCTGCGTGCGCAGCGCCCTCGGCTCGCCGTCTTCCGTGGCGCCCGGCAGCCAGCCGTCGTCGACCGCTTCGCGCTGGTCGACTTCGTAGCGGCCTTGCAGGTTCGTCACCGCCCCGCGCCCCTTGCGAGACGCAGGCGGCGCAATCGGAAATTCGGGAATGGAAGAGGTGTCGGGATCGGTCACGGCAGGCCACAGCAAGAGCTACACAAACGCACGTCCAAACAAAAAAACGGCGCAAAATACCTGTATAAATATACAGTGTTTACGCCGTTTGTCGAGCGTTGTTTCCACGCCCGCGAACTGGGCGCTGAAGCCGCCGCCGCGCGCCCTTGCGCCTTTATTCCCTCTTGTGCCGCCTAGGAGCCGCTACTCGCCCACCGCGATCGTCAGCGTCTCCTTGATCTCCTCCATCACCACATAGCTCTTCGACTGCACCGCGCCCGGCAGCTGCAGCAGGATGTCGCCGAGCAGCTTACGGTAGTCGGCCATCTCGCCAATGCGCGCCTTGATCAGATAATCGAAGTCGCCCGAGACGAGATGGCACTCGAGTACCTCGGGGATCTTCTGCACCTCGCGCCGGAACTGGTCGAACATGTTGCCGCTCTTGTGGTCGAGCGTGATCTCGACGAACACGAGCAGCGCCGCGCCCAGCTCGGCGGGGTTCACGCGCGCGTGGTAGCCCATGATCACGCCGTCGCGCTCCATGCGCTTGACGCGCTCGATGCACGGCGTCACCGACAGCCCGACCTGCTCCGCGAGGTCCTTCATCGCCATCCGGCCGTCCTGCTGCAGGAGCCGCAGGATCTTGTGATCGAGCTTGTCGAGGGCCCGCACGGGCTGGCGCTGTGTACGCATGATGTTTTTTCTGAAAATGATGAAAATACGATAACAAAACCTGACGGGCTGTTAATAGTATAGCGGTTAACACTGGGCAAACCGCGTTACACCTCGGGTTAGCACTGACGAGTCGAACGTGAATCGAGCCAACTCGACACCGCCGGCGAACGCCACCGCCCTACTCACCCTTCTGAAATATCTGGAGCAGCTATGCGAGTCGTCGTTTTGGGCAGTGGCGTGGTCGGCGTGACGAGTGCGTACTATCTTGCGCGCGCGGGTCACGAGGTGACCGTCATCGACCGCGAGGCCGGCCCGGCGCTCGAAACCAGTTTCGCCAACGCGGGCCAGATCTCGCCGGGCTATGCGTCGCCGTGGGCTGCGCCGGGCGTGCCGCTGAAGGCCGTCAAGTGGATGTTCCAGAAGCATGCGCCGCTCGCGATCCGTCTCGACGGCACGGCGTTCCAGCTGCAATGGATGTGGCAGATGCTGCAAAACTGCACGGCGTCGCGCTACGCGGCGAACAAGAGCCGCATGGTGCGCCTCGCCGAATACAGCCGCGATTGTCTACAGGCGCTGCGCGCCGACACCGGTATCCGCTACGAAGGCCGCACCGGCGGCACGCTGCAGGTGTTCCGCACGCAGCAGCAGTTCGACGGCGCCGCGAAAGACATCGCCGTGCTGCAGGACGCCAATGTGCCGTACGAACTGCTGTCGGCGGCCGAACTCGCACAGGCCGAACCGGCGCTCGCCGCGGTATCGCACAAGCTCACGGGCGGCCTGCGTCTGCCCGGCGACGAAACCGGCGACTGCCAGATGTTCACGACGCGCCTGGCCGCGCTCGCCGAAGAACTCGGCGTCAAGTTCCGCTACAACACGCCGATCGACGCGCTCGCGATGGCGGGCGGCCGCATCGCCGGCGTGCAATGCGGCGGCGAACTGGTGCGTGCGGATTCGTTCGTGGTCGCGCTCGGCTCGTACTCGACGCGCTTCCTCGACGGCATCGTGAAGATTCCGGTCTATCCGCTGAAGGGTTACTCGATCACCGCGCCGATCGTCGATGCGGCGGCCGCGCCGGTGTCGACGGTGCTCGACGAGACCTACAAGATCGCGATCACGCGCTTCGACGACCGGATTCGCGTCGGCGGCATGGCCGAGATCGTCGGCTTCGACAAATCGCTGCGCCAGGCGCGCCGCGAAACGCTCGAACTGTGCGTGAACGACCTGTTCCCGGGCGGCGGCGATACGTCGAAGGCGACCTTCTGGACCGGTCTGCGGCCGATGACGCCGGACGGCACGCCGATCGTCGGCCGCACGCCGGTGCCGAACCTGTTCCTGAACACGGGGCATGGCACGCTCGGCTGGACAATGTCGTGCGGCTCGGGCCAGTTGCTGGCCGATCTGATGTCGGGCAAGCAGCCGGCCATCCGCGCCGACGATCTGTCGGTGCATCGCTATCTGGGTGAGACGGCGGGCGAGCATCGGCCGGCTTATGCGTGAGCGAGCGGCGCAAGCAACGTTGACTTCGGCATCGAACGGCATGCCGATGCGTTGATACGGACGTAGCAAGCATCGCTGAGTACGAACAGCAAAACCCAAATCGCAAAAACAAACGGCGCCTCACGAGGCGCCGTTTGCATTGCAGCCGGCATGAACATCCAGAGAACGTCCGCCGATCATCCAGCCACGATCGCGTCACCCATCCGCGCTCAGAACTGATCCTCCGACAACGCCAGCACGCCCTCGCCGCCCTTCGCATTGACGATCGCCACTTCGAGCGCCGCCGCCTGCGGCAGCACATGCTCCGCGTAGAACCGCGCGGTCGCGATCTTCGCGTCATGGAACGCGGGATCGTCGGCGCGCCGCGCCGACGCCGCGAGCATCGCCCGCGCCATCTGCCAGCCGCCGAGCACGATGCCCGCGAGCTTCAGATACGGCACGCTGCCCGCGAACACCGCATTCGGATCGCCCTTCGCATTCGCGAGAACGAAATCGACGACCGCGTTCATCGCCCGCTGCCCCTGCGCAAGCTGCGTCTTCATCGACGCAAACGCCTGCCCCTGTTGTGCATCTTGCTGCGCGCCCAGCGCCTCAACCGTTCCGGCAATGCCCGCAAGCAGTTCCTTCGCAACCTTGCCGCCGTCGCGCAGCGTCTTGCGGCCGATCAGATCATTCGCCTGGATCGCGGTCGTGCCTTCGTAGATCGGCAGAATGCGTGCGTCGCGGTAGTACTGCGCGGCGCCCGTTTCCTCGATGAAGCCCATACCGCCATGCACCTGCACGCCGAGGCTCGTCACATCGACCGACAGTTCCGTGCTCCAGCCCTTCACGATCGGCACGAGGTATTCGTAGATCGCCTGATGCTGCGCACGCGTCGCTTCGTCCGAATGACGATGCGCGAGATCGCAGTGCGACGCCGCGACATACGCGAGCGCGCGCGATGCCTCGGTGAGGCCACGCATCGTCGACAGCATGCGGCGCACGTCCGGGTGCTGGATGATCGCGACCGACTGCTTCGCCGAACCATCCACGGGACGGCTCTGCACGCGCTCCTTCGCATACGCGACGGCCTTCTGGTACGCGCGGTCCGAGATCGCGACGCCCTGCATGCCGACCGCGAAACGCGCGGCATTCATCATGATGAACATGTATTCGAGGCCGCGATTCTCCTCGCCGATCAACTCGCCGATCGCGCCGCCGTGATCGCCGAACTGCAGCACCGCGGTGGGGCTCGCCTTGATGCCGAGCTTGTGCTCGATCGACACGCAATGCACGTCGTTGCGCGCGCCGAGCGAACCGTCCTCGTTGACGAGAAACTTCGGCACGAGGAAGAGCGAAATGCCCTTCACGCCTTCGGGCGCGTTCGGCGTGCGCGCGAGCACCAGATGCGCGATGTTCTGCGCCATGTCGTGCTCGCCCCACGTGATGAAAATCTTCGTGCCGAACAGCCTGAACGAACCGTCGGCCTGCGGCTCGGCGCGCGTGCGCACGAGCGCGAGATCGGAGCCAGCCTGCGGCTCGGTCAGGTTCATCGTGCCGGTCCATTCGCCCGAGATCAGCTTCGGCACGAAGGTCTGCTTCTGCGCTTCGCTGCCGGCCGTCAGCAGCGCTTCGATCGCGCCGTCGGTCAGCAGGGGACACAGCGCGAACGACAGGTTCGACGCGTTCAGCATCTCGACGCACGGCGTCGCGATCAGCTTCGGCAGTCCCTGCCCTTCATAGTCGAGCGGATGCTGTACGCCCTGCCAGCCGCCCTCGGCGAACTGGCGGAACGCGTCCCTGAAACCCGGCGTCGCGGTAACGACGCCGTCCTTCCAGCTGCTCGGATTGCGATCGCCCTCGACGTTCAGCGGCGCGAGCACTTCGCCGCACAGTTTCGCCGATTCGTCGAGCACGGCCTGGGCCGTGTCGAGGTTCGCGTCCTCGAAGCCGGGCAGCGTCGCGATGTCTTCGAGTCCGGCCAGTTCTTTCATCACGAACAGCATGTCCTTGATGGGCGCCGTATAGCTCATGTCGGTTCTCCTCCCTTGATATGAAAAAAGGGCGCGGGACTTGATCGGTCCTGCGCCCTTCGCTTGCTGTCGGCAGCCTTTTTCAGGCGCCGCGGCGCTTAGCCGAGTTCGTTCACGAGTTCCGGCACGAGCGTGAACAGATCGCCGACCAGACCGTAATCGGCGACGCTGAAAATCGGCGCTTCCTCGTCCTTGTTGATCGCGACGATCACCTTCGAGTCCTTCATGCCCGCCAGATGCTGGATCGCCCCCGAGATGCCGACCGCGACGTACAGCTGCGGCGCGACGATCTTGCCGGTCTGACCCACCTGATAGTCGTTCGGCACGTAGCCCGCGTCGACCGCCGCGCGCGAGGCGCCCAGCGCCGCGCCGAGCTTGTCGGCCAGCGGCTCCAGAACCTTCGTGTAGTTCTCGCCGCTGCCCAGACCCCGGCCGCCCGACACGATGATCTTCGCGCTCGTCAGTTCCGGACGGTCCAGCTTCGTCACTTCACGGCTCACGAACTGCGAGAGGCCCGCGTCGGCTGCAGCCTCGATCTTCTCGACCGCCGCGCTGCCGCCTTCGGCTGCCACTGCATCGAAGCCCGTCGTGCGGACCGTGATGACCTTGATCGGGTCAGCCGACTGCACGGTGGCGATCGCGTTGCCCGCGTAGATCGGACGCTCGAACGTGTCCGGCGAGTCCACCGCCGTGATGTCGCTGATCTGCGCGACGTCGAGCTTCGCCGCGATACGCGGCGCGATGTTCTTGCCCGAAGCGGTCGCCGGCGCGAGGATGTGCGAGTAGTTCTTCGCGATGTTCACGACCGTCGCTTCGACGTTCTCGGCGAGACCCTGTTCGAGTTGCGGCGCGTCGGCGAGCAGCACCTTCGCCACGCCCGCGATCTTCGCGGCGGCGTCCGCTGCGGCCTGCGCGTTGTGGCCTGCGACCAGCACGTGAATGTCACCGCCGATCTTCTGTGCCGCGGCAACCGTGTTCAGCGTCGCGGCCTTGACCGACGCGTTGTCGTGTTCTGCAATTACAAGATTCGTCATTTCTTTCCTCGCCCCTTAGATCACCTTCGCTTCGGTCTTCAGCTTCCCGACCAGCGTCTTCACGTCCGGCACCTTCACACCGGCGGAGCGCTTCGGCGGCTCGGCGACTTTCAGCGTCTTCAGACGCGGCGTGACATCGACGCCGAGGTCTTCGGGCTTCACGGTTTCCAGCGGCTTTTTCTTCGCCTTCATGATGTTCGGCAGCGTCACGTAGCGCGGCTCGTTCAGGCGCAGATCGGTCGTCACGACGGCCGGCAGCGTCAGCGACAGCGTTTCCGCGCCGCCGTCCACTTCGCGCGACACGGTGGCCCTGCCGTCTGCCACGACAACCTTCGAGGCGAACGTGGCCTGCGGCAGATTCGCGAGCGCGGCGAGCATCTGGCCGGTCTGGTTCGAATCGTCGTCGATGGCCTGCTTGCCGAGGATCACCAGTTGCGGCTGCTCCCTGTCGACCAGTGCCTTGAGCAGCTTCGCAACGGCCAACGGCTGCAACTCCTCGTTCGACTCGATCAGGATCGCACGGTCAGCTCCAATCGCCAGCGCCGTGCGCAGCGTTTCCTGCGACTGCGCCACACCCGCCGACACCGCGATCACCTCGGTCGCCACGCCCGCTTCCTTCAGGCGCACCGCCTCTTCCACCGCGATTTCGTCGAACGGATTCATCGACATCTTCACGTTTGCGATGTCGACGCCCGTGCCGTCCGACTTGACCCGGACCTTCACGTTGTAGTCGACCACTCTTTTCACTGGCACCAGAATTTTCATGCACACGCTCCAAAGTTACGAATACGTCAACCCGACGAACATTATAGCGACTGCCCTCATGGCAGCCCTGTCGCGGGCGCATTAGCGAGAGGATATCGCTCCTCCGCGGCGCAACGGCAATATCGAACGATCGTTCTATTTTAATCTCTAAAAAACCCGGGAGACAACCCCGGGCTCCGACTCGCACCTCTAATTTCGCCTTGCCGTCGTCTTCTTCTTGCGAAGTTGGCGAGCGTCGGCTTACCAGGCTACCAGGCGGTAATGACCGAGCCGCCAAACTTGTTGTCGATGAACTGCTTGACTTCAGGCGAGTGATACGCGGCAACCAGCTTCGCGACCCACGGCTTGTTTCTGTCAGCCTCGCGGATCGCGATGATGTTCACGTACGGCCCCTTCGGGTCTTCGATCGCGATCGCGTCCTGCTTCGGTTTCAGGCCCGCTTCCATCGCGAAGTTGGTGTTGATCGCGGCGGCATCCACATCGCCCAGCGAACGCGGAATCTGCGCCGCGTCGAGTTCGACGATCTTCAGCTTCTTCGGATTCTCGACGATATCGAGCGGCGTCGCCTTCAGGCCCGCGTCGGCGCGCAGCTTGATGAGCCCCTGCTTCTGCAGCAGCAGAAGCGCACGGCCGCCGTTGGTCGGATCGTTCGGCACCGCGATCTTCGCGCCTGGCTGCAGTTCGGCGAGCGTCTTCAGCTTCTTCGAGTAGATGCCCATCGGGTAGGTGACGGTGTCCGCGATACGGATCAGCTTGTAGCCACGGTCCTTCACCTGCGCCTGCAGATACGGGTCGTGCTGATAGCTGTTCGCGTCGAGATCGCCGCTCGCGAGCGCCGCGTTCGGCTGCACGTAATCGGAGAATTCGACGATCTTGATGTTGAGACCGTTCTTCGCGGCGACCGTCTTCACGATGTCCATGATCTGCGCATGCGGACCGCCCGTGACACCGACCTTGATCGTGTCTTCGGCGTGCGCCGCGTTCATGGCGAACAGCGAGACCGCGCCGAGCGCGGCAGCCAGCTTGAGAATGAAGCGACGTTGCATGATGGACCCTCTCCGACTCTTCTAGCGGGTTATAACCCCGGTGGGTTTATTTGTGGCTCAGACGACGCACGAGCCAATCGCCAAACGACTGCACCAGTTGCACGAACACGATCAGGATCAGCACGACCGCGAGCATCACTTCGGGCAGGAAGCGCTGATAACCGTAGCGGATGCCGAGGTCGCCGAGACCGCCGCCGCCGATCGCACCGGCCATCGCCGAATAGCCGACCAGCGACACGAACGTGATCGTGAGCCCCGCGACCACGCCCGGCAGCGACTCGGGCAACAGCACCTTGAAGACGATCTGGCGGGTGGTCGCGCCCATCGCCTGGGCGGCCTCGATGAGCCCGCGGTCGACCTCGCGCAGCGCCGTCTCGACCAGCCGCGCGATGAACGGCACGGCGGAGATCGTCAGCGGCACGATGGCGGCCGCCGTGCCGATCGACGAACCGACGACGAGCCGCGTGAACGGAATCACCGCGACGAGCAGGATGATGAACGGTGTCGAGCGCACCGCATTGACGAGCACGCCCATCACGCGATTGAGGGCGACGTTTTCGAGCACGCCCTGACGGTCGGTCAGATACAGCAGCACGCCGAGCGGCACGCCGACCACGGCACCGATCAGTCCGGAAATGCCCACCATGACGAGCGTTTCCCAGAACGACTGGACGAACATATCGAACATTTCACTCAACATGCGAAAGCTCCTCGACCACCACACCCTGTTCGCGCAGATACGTGAGCGCCTGCGCCACCTTCGTTGGCTCGCCGCCCGCGAGCACCGCGAGCGAACCGAACGCCTGCCCCTGGATCTCGTCGATCTGGCCGTGCAGGATGTTGAAGTCGAGTTCGTAGCGGCGGATCGTCTCCGAGAGAATCGGCTGATCGACACCCGAGCCCGTGAACGCGAGGCGCAGCAGATGGCCGCTGCCGGTCTTCAGACGCTGCGCGACGCGCGCCTTCATGGCGGGCGGTAGTTCCTGCGCGATCACGTCGCCGATCAGCGCGCGCGTGACTTCGTGGCGCGGCTGCAGGAACACGTCGATCACCTTGCCCTCTTCGACGACACGGCCCGCGTCGAGCACCGCGACGCGGTCGCAGACCTGCTTGATTACGTCCATCTGGTGCGTGATCAGCACGATCGTGAGGTTCAGTTCGCGGTTGATACGCTTGAGCAGATCGAGAATCGCGCGCGTCGTTTCGGGGTCGAGCGCGGACGTCGCTTCGTCGGAAAGCAGCACCTTCGGCTTGCTCGCGAGCGCGCGCGCGATCCCGACGCGCTGCTTCTGGCCGCCGCTGATCTGCACCGGATAGCGGTCCTTCTGCGCCGACAGGCCGACGAGGTCGAGCAGCGGCAGCACGTTGGCCTCGATTTCGTCGCGCTTCATGCCGGCCAGTTCGAGCGGCAGCGCGACGTTCTCGTACACCGTGCGCGAGGACAGCAGATTGAAGTGCTGGAAGATCATGCCGATCTCGCGGCGCGCCTCGCGCAACTGCGCGGCGGGCAGCGTCGTCAGATCGCGGCCGTTGACGACGATGTTGCCTTCCGACTGCCGCGTCAGCAGGTTGATCGTGCGCACGAGCGTGCTCTTGCCGGCGCCGCTGCGGCCGATAATGCCGAACACCTCGCCGGCCGGAATCGTCAGATTGACGTTGTGCAGCGCCTCGACCCAGCCCCGGGGCCCGGCAAACCGCTGCGAAATATTGCGTATTTCAATCATGGAAAACGAAACGGCGACGACTGCCGGCGAGCATGGTGCTCCCGGCAAGCGGCCGCCGTTGCTTTTATTGGGATTTGAGGCCGCCATTCTACCGCAGCGGCGACATACTCTTTAATAATCAATTCCGATCTTTTCATAACCTGAAAGCATTAGAGGGACGTACAGTGCGCGAAGCTCGCGTGCCCCGTGCCGCAGCGACTATGATCGGGCGACATCCAACCAGGACACGCCGCAGCCATGCCGACACCCCCGAGCCACACCGTGCGCGCCAGCGCGGGCAACCTCGCTGGCAACGCCAGCAGCGACGCGCCGCCGCGCGCGTCGGTGACGACCGCCGACGGCGTGCAGTTGCCGCTCTATCGCTGGCAGCCCGCCGGCCCCACGCGCGCGACGGTCGCGCTGCTGCATGGTCTCGCCGAGCACGCCGGCCGCTACGCCGCGCTGGCCGGCCGGCTCAACGGCGCGGGCATCGAGCTCGTCGCGATCGATCTGCGTGGCCACGGCCATGCGCCCGGCAAGCGCGCCTACGTGAAGCGCTTCGACGACTATCTGCTCGACGCGCAGGCGCTCGTCGACGCCGCCGCGCAAAGCTGCGCACCGCTGTTCCTGATGGGGCACAGCATGGGCGGCGCAATCGCCGCGCTCCATGCGATCGAACGGCTTGCCGCAAGCGGCCGTCGCTTGAACGGCCTGATCCTGTCGAGTCCCGCGCTGGCGCCGGGCCGCGACGTGCCGCGCTGGATGCTCGCGGCGAGCCAGATAATCAGCCGCCTCTACCCGGGCTTCCCGGCGATGAAGATCGACCCCGCGCTGCTCTCGCGTCTACAGCCGGTGGTGAACGCCAATCGCAACGATCCGCTCGTGCATCACGACGCGATTCCGGCACGCACGGGTGCCGAGCTGCTGCTCGCGATGGCGCGCATCGAACGCGGCCGCGCGAATCTGTGCATGCCGCTGCTCGTCTATCACGGCACCGCGGACAAACTGACCGAGCCCGACGGCAGTCGCGCCTTCGGCGAGCACGCGGGCTCGCCGGATAAAACGCTTACGCTGTACGAAGGCAGCTATCACGAGACGATGAACGATCTCGACCGCGATCGGGTGATCGGCGCGTTGATCGAGTGGATCGAGATGCGGGCGGTGGGACGAAGCTGAGCGATGCGGGGTGCGACGGTGACCTCCTGGCGACCTCGAATTGACGGCTGCGCCCAGCGACGGTTGATGAACAGAACCACAGCGCTTGCGCCCGCCTACCGCTTCCAGTCCGGCGCGCGCTTGTCGATAAACGCCTGCACGCCTTCGAGCGCCGAGTCGTCCATCATGTTGCAGGCCATCGTCTGGCCGGCAAGTTGGTAGGCAGCCTCGATACCCATTTCGAGCTGCCGGTAGAACAGCCCCTTGCCCGCGCTGACCGCTTCGACCGGCTTCGCGCAGATGCTCGCGGCGAGCCGCGCGAGTTCGTCGTCGAGCATGTCGGCCGGGACCGCGCGATTGACGAGGCCCTGCTGCTGCGCCTGCGCGGCGTCGATGAAATCGCCGGTGAGCAGCATTTCGAGCGCCGCCTTGCGCGACAGGTTGCGCGACAGCGGCACCGACGGCGTCGCGCAGAACAGCCCGAGATTCACGCCCGAGACGGCGAAGCGCGCGGTATCGACGGCGACCGCGAGATCGCACATCGCGACGAGCTGGCAACCGGCCGCGGTCGCGATGCCGTGCACGCGCGCGATCACCGGCTGCGGCATGCGCTGGATCGTCATCATCAGCTTCGTGCAGCGCGCGAAAAGCCGCTGGTAATACTCAAGCGACGGCGCCGCGCGCATCTCCTTCAGATCGTGTCCCGCGCAAAACGCCCGCCCGGCCCCGGCGATCACGACAACGCGCGCGTCCGTCTTCGAGATCGCGCTCAAGCTCTGCTGCAGTTCGTCGAGCAATGCTTCGGATAGCGCATTGAACGCGGCGGGCCGGTTCATCGTCACGCGCACGACACCGCGCACGCGATACGCGTCGTGTTCGATCTCGACCAGTGAGACCTTGCCGCTGTCGGCGGGACTGGCGTTCATGGCTCGCTCCTCGCTGCCGGACGTTGTGGCGATATCAGATCCCGGCCAGCGCCCGCACGTGCGCGACCACGCTGCGCCCGAGCGCCGACAGGTTGTAGCCGCCCTCGAGACAGCTGACGATGCGCCCGCGCGCATAGCGCCGCGCGATCTCGCGCATCTGCTCGGTGATCCATGCGTAATCGTCCTCGACGAGCCCCATGTTGCCGAGGTCGTCTTCGCGATGCGCATCGAAGCCGGCCGAGATGAACAGCATCTCCGGCTTGAATTCGTGCAGGCGCGGCAGCCACAGCATGTCGACCGCCTCGCGCACGGCCATGCCGTTCGAGCGCGCCGGCATCGGCACGTTGCACATGTTGGACGCCTGGTTGTCGGCGCCCGTGAACGGATAGAACGGATGCTGGAAGATGCTGCACATCAGCACGCGCGGGTCGCCCGAGAACGCGGCCTCGGTGCCGTTGCCGTGGTGCACGTCGAAGTCGACGATCGCGACGCGCGCAAGGCCATGCACTTCGAGTGCATGACGCGCCGCGATCGCGACGTTGTTGAAGAAGCAGAAGCCCATCGCGCGCGCCGGCTCCGCGTGGTGGCCGGGTGGCCGCACGCTGCAGAACGCGTTGTCGTAACGGCCTTCGAGCACCGCGTCGGTGGCGGCGACCGCCGCGCCCGCGGCGCGCAACGCGGCTTGCCAGGTGTGCGGATTCATCGTCGTGTCGGGATCGATTTCGGCGATGCCCTCGGCCGGCGAGCGGCTGCGGATGTAGTCGACATGCGCCTGCGTATGCACGCGCAGCAGCGCGGTTTCGTCGGCGAGCGGCGCCGGCTCGCGCTCGATCAGCGTGTCGATGCGGCTCGCGATCAGTTGATCCTCGATCGCCTGCAGGCGCGCGGGACATTCGGGATGCCACCGCCCCATGTCGTGCAGCAGACAGTCGGCGTGGGAATAAAAGGCTGTTGCCATGGTTCTCTTGTGCGTCTCTTCTACGCGCGGCGCATGCGATGCGCGCGGCGTGTCTCCGTCGAGCGGCGCGCCCCGGCGCGCCAACATGCATCAAGTTACCACAGGCCGCCGCCGCGGCGTCGCCGCCTGACGGCTGTGGCACGATCGGCACGGTTTTGCGAAAGCCGTCGGGTATACTGCCCCGACCTGTTTCCCGGTGCCTCACTGTCTTCCACGCATTGCGCCCACTGCTCTCACTATGACCGTCAAGTCTGCCCTGTCCGCACGATCCACACGCAACCGGTTGCGCCTTGGCGCGCTGGCCGCCTCACTGTCCGCCGCATCGTGCATGCTCATGACAGCGAGTCCGGCGCACGCGCAAAGCGCCGCGCGCAAGGCGCCGGTGCTGGTCGCGCAGAGCCAGCCGCAGCAGCCGGTCCAGCAGGGGCAGACGTTCGAGGAAGAGATCATTCCGCAGCGTTACGCGAATAACGCGAATGTCGACGCGTTCATCAACGAGATGGTGGCGCGCTATGACTTCGACGCAGCCGCGCTGCACGCGCTCTTTGCCGGCGTCAGCTATTCGACGACCGCGGTGAAACTCGTGACGCCCTCGCCTTCGCCGTCGATCAAGAACTGGCGCGTGTATCAGGCGCGCTTCCTGGACCCGGTGCGCATCAATGCCGGCGTGCGCTTCTGGCGCGAGAACCAGGCCACCTTGCAGCGCGCCTATGAAGAGTTCGGCGTGCCGCCGGAAGTGATCGTCGGCATTATCGGCGTGGAGACGATCTACGGCCGCTACATGGGCAACTTCCGCGTGCTCGATGCCCTGACCACGCTGAGCTTCGATTACCCGAACACCGCCAATCGCGCGGATCGCCAGGCCACCTTCCGCAAGAATCTCGAAGACTATCTGGTGTGGACGCGCGACTCGCAGATCGACCCGACCACGGTGCTCGGCTCCTATACCGGCGCGATCGGCATTCCGCAATTCCTGCCGAGCAGCATCGTGCAATACGCGGTGAACTACGACGGCAACAAGGGGATCGATCTGCGTACGAGCCAGGCGGACGCGATCGGCAGCGTCGCGAATTATCTGCGGCAGAACGGCTGGGAAAGCGGCCGGCCGGTGGTGTGGCGCATCGCCTCGGATATCGGCAGCCTCGGCGTCGCGCAGGCGGCCGCCGACGGCCGGCCCGAACCGCACTGGCCGCTCGACCAGTTGCTGCGTGCCGGGCTCGTGCTGAACGAGCCGAACGTCGATATCGCCCAGGAAGCCGGCACGCCGGTGACGGTGGTCGATCTGCCGTCGCCGGGACGCGGCACCGAGTTCATGCTCGGCCTGAAGAACTTCTATGTGCTGACGCGTTACAACCGCAGTTTCTTCTATGCGCTCGCGGTGTATCAGCTGGGCCAGCGGGTCAAGGCGCAGATGCAGGCGCTCGATGCGGTCAATGCAGCGAAAGCGGCCAATGCGGTTGATACGGTCAATGGCACGGCATCGCAAGGAGCACAGGGAGCGCAAGCGCCGGCCGGTGCGCCGAACCCCGCTTCGCAATAAATGCCGCGACGAGGCGCCATGTGCGCTTCGCTTCGAACGACATCAAAAAGCGCCGGCTCGACCGGCGCTTTTTCTTGACACCTACGACTCGCGAGACTCGCTCGGCTCGCGCACTCAGGCCGGAAACACACCCGTGGACAGATAACGGTCGCCGCGATCGCAGACGATGAACACGATCGTCGCGTTCTCGACCTGGCGCGCGACACGCAGCGCGACTTCACATGCACCGCCCGACGAAATGCCGGCGAAGATGCCTTCGACCGACGCCAGGCGGCGTGCCATCGCTTCGGCTGCGGACTGGCTCACGTTCTCGACGCGATCCACGCGGCTGCGGTCGAAAATTTTCGGCAGATAGGCTTCCGGCCATTTGCGGATGCCGGGAATACGCGAACCTTCCTCGGGCTGCGCCCCGATGATTTCAATCTGCTGATTCTGTGTTTTCAGATACGTCGACACGCCCATGATCGTGCCGGTCGTTCCCATCGACGACACGAAGTGCGTGATGCGCCCTTCGGTGTCGCGCCAGATTTCCGGGCCCGTGCCTTCGACGTGCGCCGCCGGATTGTCCGGGTTCGCGAACTGGTCGAGGATGATGCCCTTGCCTTCGCGCTGCATCTGCTCGGCGAGATCGCGCGCGTATTCCATGCCGCCCGTGACCGGCGTCAGAATGATCTGCGCGCCATACGCGGCCATGCTCTGACGGCGCTCGACCGACAGGTCTTCCGGCATGATCAGCACCATCTTGTAGCCGCGGATCGCCGCGGCCATCGCCAGCGCAATGCCGGTGTTGCCGCTCGTCGATTCGATCAGCGTGTCGCCCGGCTTGATGCGGCCGCGCGCTTCCGCCTTCTTGATCATCGACAACGCCGGACGGTCCTTCACCGATCCAGCCGGATTGTTGCCCTCGAGCTTGGCGAGAATCACGTTGTTGCGGCTGCGGATCTCGTCGTCGGGGAGCCGGACCAGTTGCACGAGCGGCGTGTTGCCGATCGTGTCTTCAATCGTTTTGTATGCCATATCGGGTTCTGAAGCGAGCGATGCGCGAAAGTTTGTATTCAGTCCGTTGATTTTAAACCACCCTCTGCGACGCTGCCGTGCGCCCCTTCTGCCCGCATGGATGCCCGCACCGGCAAGGCCCAAAGCCCGCGGCCGGGGAGCCGCGGGAGCCCGTCATGGAAATGACAGCTGAAGGCGTGTCCATTTACGCCACTCACGCCACTCGCGATGGAGCAACGACAGCAGAACAAACTGAAAGCGGCCGCGGACCGCGCGTGCGCACGAAGCAGGCGAGCCGGATGCCCGCGGTGGTACGAAACCACACGAAACTGCACGAGCTTGCACACACGCGGCCCGCGCGCTTACTTCTTCACCGCCACGGCAGTGCCGTCTTTAGCCGTGACGGCCGGAACGGCCGTGCCCTTGGCCGGAGCCGCCGCCGCAACCTGCGCGCCAGCAGCCGCGCCAGCCGGACCGACAGCGAGACCCTCCGCCTGCAGGCGCTCGATGGTATGCCCGCCCATGCCCTTGACGCGCTTGCCGAGATCGGCCGGGTCCTTGAACGGGCCATGAGCGGTACGCTCGTCGAGAATGGCTTTCGCCTTCGCGGGACCGATGCCCTTGATGCCGCGCAGCGCATCCTCGTTAGCCGTGTTGACGTCGACCGTCGCATACGCGTGGCCGAAAGCGGCGAGCATGGCCGCGGTAACCAGAACTTTTCGAAACATATTGGAATCTCCCTGTTGCCACTGACCGGCGACCATCACCGGTCAGGAGATTCCAGTTTAAAGAGGTATCCGAATTATTTACACCTGGCCGAATAGCCAACGTACGTAGCGATCGACACCTTCCTGCACGCTCAGAAACGGCGCATCGTAGCCGGCCGCGCGCAGCTTCGACTGGTCGGCCTGGGTGAAGCACTGGTACTTGCCGCGCAGCGCGTCGGGGAACGGCACGTATTCGATAAGCCCGCGCTGTACCTGCTCCGCGAGCGACAGCGCCGGCTCGTTATTCAGCGCGCGCAGCGTGTTGACCACGGTGCTCGCGATGTCGTTGAACGGTTGCGCGCGGCCGGTGCCGAGATTGAAGATGCCCGATTTTTCGGGATGATCGAAGAAGAACAGGTTGACCTTCACGACGTCTTCGACCGAGATGAAATCGCGCGTCTGCTCGCCGGCAGCATAGCCGTTGTATTCGCCGAACAGCTTGACCTTGCCCTCGGCGCGGAACTGGTTGAAGTTGTGAAACGCGACCGACGCCATGCGCGCCTTGTGCGTTTCGCGCGGCCCGTACACGTTGAAGTAGCGGAAGCCGGCGATCTGGCTCTTCGCGGCGGGCAGCACGCGGCGGATCACCTGGTCGAACAGGAACTTCGAATAGCCGTACACGTTGAGCGGCTGCTCGACCTCGCGCTCCTCGACGAAGCGGCTCGAACCGCCATACGTCGCCGCCGACGAAGCGTACAGGAACTGGATGTTCTGCGCGAGGCAAACGTCGAGCACGTCGCGGCTATAACGATAGTTGTTGTCCATCATGTAGCGGCCGTCGGTTTCCATCGTGTCCGAGCAGGCGCCTTCGTGGAAGATCGCGCGCACCTTGCCGAAGTCGCCGCGCGCAAAGCGCTCGACGAATTCGGTCTTGTCGAGATAGTCGTCGATTTCGCAGTCAACCAGATTGCGGAACTTGTCCGCGCGCGTCAGATTGTCGACGGCGATGATGCGTTGTTCGCCGCGCTCGTTGAGCGCCTTCACGAGATTGCTGCCGATAAAACCGGCCGCGCCGGTGACAATGACGGTCATGATGATCCTGCGGTAGTTGAGCCTGCGGTAATGAGCCTGCGGTATGAGCTTCGCTCGGTCGCCTGCGCGAGCCCTGCGCGTCCGCCTGGACGGCAGGGCCCGGCAAGCTGCGTCAGGAAAAGAGTTCGTCGTAGTCGACGGTGGCGGTGCCGAGTTTGCCGACCACGATGCCGGCCGCGCGATTCGCGAGCCCGACCGCTTCGACAAGCGAGAGCCCCGCGCCGAGCATCGCGGCGAGCGTCGCGATCACGGTGTCGCCCGCGCCCGACACATCATACACTTCGCGTGCAACGGCCGACGCATGCAGGATGCCGTCGTCGGCGAACAGCGTCATGCCCTCTTCCGAGCGCGTCAGCAGCAGCGCCTTGAATTCGAGTTCGGCACGCAGCTTCGTCACGCGCGCGAGCAGATCCTCTTCGGACTTCCACTGACCGACCACCTCGCGCAACTCGGCGCGATTCGGCGTGATCAGCGTGGCACCGCGATAGCGTTCCCAGTCGTCGCCCTTCGGATCGACGAGCACCGGCTTGGCCGCCGCGTGCGCCTTCGCGATCATCTGCGTGACGTGCGTGAGACCGCCCTTCGCGTAATCGGACATCAGGATCACGTCGTGCGCCGGCAGCAGTTCGTCGAAGCGCGCGAGCCCCGCGAGCAGCACTTCGTGCGCCGGCGAATTTTCGAAGTCGACGCGCAGCAGTTGCTGCTGACGCGACAGCACGCGCAGCTTGATCGTCGTGAGCAAATCCGGATCGCGTTCGAGATGCGGCGTCACGCCGCTTTCGTCGAGCAGCTGCACGATGCGCTCGCCGGGCTCGTCATGGCCGACCACGCACAGGAGACCCGCCTGCGCGCCGAGCGCCACTGCGTTGCGCGCGACGTTCGCCGCGCCGCCAAGACGGTCTTCCTGACGCTGCACGTGCACCACCGGCACCGGCGCTTCCGGCGAAATGCGGTTCACGTCGCCGAACCAGTAGCGGTCGAGCATCACGTCGCCGACCACGAGCACGC
Source organism: Paraburkholderia sp. Ac-20342 (assembly GCF_017104985.1). NCBI lineage: Bacteria > Pseudomonadati > Pseudomonadota > Betaproteobacteria > Burkholderiales > Burkholderiaceae > Paraburkholderia > Paraburkholderia sp. Ac-20342. Next base: position 48,882 of record NZ_JAAGPQ010000036.1, read on the forward strand.
GCGCCGCGCCCAGTTGCGCGCGCGGCACGACCGTCAACGGCATGGCCTGCCTGGACGCGGAAGCCGCGGGTAGGGTCTCAGGCATCGCCCGGAAGTTCAGAGGGTTGGGCATAGGGGCGTCCAATGGCGTGATAGTCGATGCCGAGTTCGGTCATCGCGTCCGGCTCGTAGAGATTGCGGCCATCGAAAATCAGCGGCGTCTTCAGTACCGATTTCAGATGCACGAAGTCCGGACTCTTGAACTCCTTCCATTCGGTCACGATCACGAGCGCGTCGGCGCCCGTCAGCGTTTCGTCCTGGGTGCTCGCGAAGCTCAGACGCGCGAGCTGCTCGGGTGCATCGTGCAGGTCCATGGCGAACACGCGGCGCGCTTCCGTGACCGCGACCGGATCGTACGCACGCACCTGGGCGCCGCGCGCGAGCAACTCGCCGATCACGCGGCGGCTCGGCGCCTCGCGCATGTCGTCGGTATTCGGCTTGAATGCGAGCCCCCATACCGCGAACGTGCGGCCGCTCAGATCGTCGCCGAGCTTCGCCGCGATCTTGTTCACGAGCACGTCCTTCTGCTGGTAGTTCACTTCCTCGACCGCTTCGAGAATGCGCAGGTTGTGGCCGCTTTCGCTCGCGGTGCGGATCAGTGCCTGCACGTCCTTCGGGAAGCACGAGCCGCCATAGCCGCAGCCCGCATACAGGAAGTGATAGCCGATGCGCGGATCGGAGCCGATGCCGCGGCGTACCGACTCGATGTCGGCGCCGACTTTATCCGCGAGATTCGACATCTCGTTCATGAACGAGATGCGCGTCGCGAGCATCGCATTGGCCGCGTACTTAGTGAATTCGGCCGAGCGCACGTCCATGTACAGCGTGCGTTCGTGGTTGCGATTGAACGGCGCGTAAAGGCGCTTCATCATTTCGCGCGCGCGCTGGCCGGCTTCGTCTTCGTCGATGCCGATCACGATGCGATCGGGGCGCATGAAATCGTCGACGGCCGCGCCTTCCTTCAGGAACTCGGGATTCGACACCACCGAGAAACGATGCTGCCTGCTGTCCGCGAGGCCGCGTTTCGCGAGCTCTTCCTCGATCACTGCGCGCACGCGCTGCGCCGTGCCGACCGGCACCGTCGATTTGTCGACGATCACCTTGAAGCCGTTCATCGTGCGGCCGATATTGCGCGCCGCCTCGAGCACGTATTGCAGATCGGCCGAGCCGTCCTCGTCGGGCGGCGTGCCGACCGCGATGAACTGCACGTCGCCGTGCGCGACGCTCGCCGCGACGTCGGTCGAAAACGTGATGCGTCCGGCCGCGCGCGTACGGGCAATCATCTCCTGCAGGCCCGGCTCGTGAATCGGCACGCCACCTTTGTTGAGGATGTCGATCTTGCGCGGATCGACGTCGAGACAGAAGACGTCGTTGCCGATCTCGGCGAGACACGCTCCGGTGACGAGGCCCACATAGCCAGTGCCGATAATGGTGATTTTCATACGTTTTCCGGTAGAGGGGTCCGGTGATGAGTGCCGGTCATGAGGCCGGCGGCGATGAATTCGTGGTGAAGCCCGCGCCGCTCGAACGGGGGCGGCTGGCATACGCGCAACGCGGTGGCCGCCGCGCCTGCCGGTCCGAGCGGCGCGGCGTCAGTTCGGCGCGGCAATCGGCTCGACACGGCGTGGCGCATAGGTTTCCCAACCGCTGCAGCCCGGGCATTGCCAATAGAAAAGCCGCGCCCTGAAACCGCAATTCTGGCACGTATAACGTGGCAGATTTTTGGTGCGCTGGCGGATCAGCGTGCGCATCAGCTCCAGTTCGCTGCGGCGCGGTTCTTCCGCGACCGCCTGCTGCGCCTCGAGCAAACGCGTCATGCCGGCCAGATTCGGCGACTTCTGCATTTGCGAGCGCGCGAGCGCATGCGCCGCCTCGGCGCCGCGCAGCGACGCGACGTGCTGATAGGCGACGTCGAGCAGATCGTTGTTCGGATGCTGGTCCACCCAGCTCGTGAGCAGATCGGCGCCTTCCTGCGCACGGCCGAGCGCTTCGTAGGCCTTCATGATTTTTTCGGCGACGAGCGGCAAATATGCGGAGTTCTGCTCCTCGACGCGCCGCCATTGCCGGACCGCCGCTTCGGGCTCGCCGCCGGCCGCGTCGACGTCGCCGAACAGGATCGTCGCGCGCACGTTGATCGGGTTCGCCTTCAGCGCAAAGCCAAGCTGGCGGCGCGCTTCGTCCGGCTTCTTCTGCTGCAAGGCTTCCTGCGCGAGCTCGCAATGGAACTGCGCGATTTCCTTATCGAGCGACGGCGCGCCCATCGTTTCGAGATGGCGCGCGGTGTCGATCGACTTGATCCAGTCCTTCTCGATTTCGTAGATCGTGAGCAGCGCGCGTTGCGCGCCCAAAGCGTAATCGCCGGCCTGCAGCGAGCGGAAGGTTTCTTCCGCACGATCGAGCAGGCCCGCTTTCAGGAAGTCCTGACCCAGTTCGTAGAGCGCGTGATCGCGTTCGCTGACGGGCAGGTCCGCGCGGCTCAACAGGTTCTGATGCACGCGAATCGCGCGATCCGTTTCGCCGCGGCGGCGAAACAGGTTGCCGAGCGCGAAATGCAGTTCGACCGTTTCGGGGTCGAGCTTGACGACCTCGATGAACGCGTCGATTGCCTGGTCAGGCTGCTCGTTGAGCAGGAAGTTCAGGCCGCGAAAATACGAGCGCGGCAGGTTCGCGCTTTCGGACAGCAGCGTCTTGAGGTCGTAGCGCGCCGCCATCCAGCCGAATGCGAATGCGACGGGTATGACAAGCAGCCACCAGAAGTCTAGATCCATGCGATTGATGCAAATGTGCGGGCAAGCGGAAACGAAAAGCCGCGCTCAACGCGCGCGGCACGGGGAAATTCAGATCAACGGCGGCAGCGGCGGCTGTTCGACGACCGGCGGCGTTTCGCGCGCCACACGCAGCTCGCGCTTGAGACGGCCATTTTCCATGCGCAAGCGCACGACGGCCGGCATCGCCGACACAAGCCCCGCGAGCAAACCGACCACGAAAAACGCGAGGCCAATCAGGATCAGGGGCGCCGACCAGGCATAGCCGGCGAGGAAATTCAGCGTAGCGGGTTGCGTATTGGACAGTGCCAGCACCAGCAGCAGCACGAACACCAGCACGCGGATCAGCCAGACGATAAATTTCATGAGTAAGTCTCTTGACGGCAGTTGCGGGGTGACGCCGGCTTGATGACGCGTCGCGCCACGGTGTTGCCCGCGCCGAAGTGACCCGTATTGTAATTGAAGCCCTCGCGGCTGGGCAGCAGGTGGTGGCGCAGAGGCTTGCCGGGGGCTGGTCTCTGGTTGCCGCGAGCGGAAGTGCGGGCGCACATAGGAACGGCAAGCGCCGCCTGGTTTGTGACCTGCGCCTGCGTAGGTATCACCGCACCAGCCACACAGTACAGACGAAAAAAAAGCGCCCGAAGGCGCTTTTCCTGGTCTTTTGCCGACTGGCTTTGGCCGCTGACGCTAGCTATGCCACGCTGCACAGCGAAGCATTTACAGGTCGTCATCCGGCTCTTCGGCCTTCAACGGCTCGCCCGCGCGGCGATCCACCCGCTCGCGCAACTCCTTGCCCGGCTTGAAGTGCGGTACGTACTTCTCAGGTACCAGCACCTTCTCGCCCGACTTCGGATTGCGTCCGACGCGGGAGGGACGGCGGTTGAGGCCGAAGCTGCCGAAGCCGCGAATTTCGATGCGATGGCCGTTGGCAAGCGCCTCCGACATCGCATCGAGCATCGTCTTCACCGCGAAATCCGCATCTTTGAGAACAAGCTGCGGAAATCGCGTAGCCAGCTGGGCGACCAATTCCGATTTGGTCATACTGCAGCAGACCTCTCAGGCTTACTGGTTCTGGCCGTCGAGCTTGGCCTTCAGCAGCGCGCCGAGGTTCGTCGTGCCGGTAGCGGCTGCGCTCGAATCCGAAGCAGCGAGACCGCGGATGGCTTCCTGTTGCTCGGCCGAATCCTTCGCCTTGATCGACAGGTTGATGCCACGCGACTTGCGATCGATGTTGATGATCATCGCGTTGACCTTGTCGCCTTCCTTCAGCACGTTGCGAGCGTCTTCCACGCGGTCTTGCGCGATTTCCGAAGCGCGCAGGTAGCCTTCGACTTCACCCGAGAGCTGAACCACGGCACCCTTCGCGTCCACGGTCTTGACCGTGCCATCGACGATCGAACCCTTGTCGTTCATTGCAACGTAGTTGCTGAACGGGTCGCCTTCGAGCTGCTTGATGCCCAGCGAAATGCGTTCCTTCTCGACGTCGATGCCGAGAACGATCGCTTCCACTTCGTCGCCCTTCTTGTACTTGCGGACGGCTTCTTCGCCGGTTTCGCTCCACGACAGGTCCGACAGGTGAACCAGACCGTCGATACCGCCCGGCAGACCGATGAAGACGCCGAAGTCGGTGATCGACTTGATCGCGCCTTGCAGCTTGTCGCCCTTCTTGAAGTTGCGGCTGAAGTCGTCCCACGGGTTCGGCTTGCACTGCTTCATGCCGAGGCTGATACGGCGGCGGTCTTCGTCGATTTCGAGAACCATGACTTCGACTTCGTCGCCCAGCTGGACAACCTTCGACGGCGCAACGTTCTTGTTGGTCCAGTCCATTTCCGACACGTGGACGAGGCCTTCGATGCCCGATTCCACTTCGACGAATGCGCCGTAGTCGGTGATGTTGGTGACCTTGCCGAACAGGCGCGTGCCCGACGGGTAACGGCGCGAGATGCCTTCCCACGGATCGTCGCCCAGTTGCTTGATACCGAGCGAAACGCGGTTCTTTTCCTGATCGAACTTGAGGATCTTCGCGGTGACTTCCTGGCCAACCGACAGCACTTCGCTCGGGTGACGCACGCGACGCCATGCGATGTCGGTGATGTGCAGCAGGCCGTCGATACCGCCGAGGTCGACGAACGCACCGTAGTCGGTGATGTTCTTGACCACGCCTTCGACGATCGCGCCTTCCTTCAGCGTTTCGAGCAGCTTCGCGCGCTCTTCGCCTTGCGTTGCCTCGATGACAGCGCGGCGCGACAGCACGACGTTGTTACGCTTGCGGTCGAGCTTGATGACGCGGAATTCGAGGGTCTTGCCTTCGTACGGGGTCGTGTCCTTGACCGGACGCGTATCGACCAGCGAACCCGGCAGGAACGCGCGGATGCCGTTGACCATGACAGTCATGCCGCCCTTGACCTTGCCCGTGATCGTGCCGGTCACGAGCTCGTTGTTGTCGAGCGCTTTTTCCAGCGACAGCCACGAAGCGAGACGCTTCGCCTTGTCGCGCGACAGGATCGTGTCGCCATAGCCGTTTTCCAGCGCGTCGATCGCGACGGAAACGAAGTCGCCCGCCTGCACTTCTACCTCGCCCGCGTCGTTCAGGAACTCTTCGAGCGGGATGTAGGCTTCGGACTTCAGACCAGCATTCACGACCACGAAGTTGTGGTCGACACGCACGACTTCGGCGGAGATCACTTCGCCGGCGCGCATGTCCTGCTTGGTCAGCGACTCTTCGAACAGAGCCGCAAAAGATTCGGTATTCGGGGTAGAGGTTTGCAGGTCGGACATAAAAATCAGAATTTGCATGGTTTTCGCAGCGCCTGGCTCACCGGACGGTCAGCAACTTCGGCAAAAACGCGAATGCCACGCGGGGTTAAAGGGTTAAAAACAACGCTTCGCGACCATCGCGAAGCACCTACCAACAACGGAACTGTTGCGCCGCCGCTGCGTTACTGTTTCGAGTCACGCATGCGGGACTAGCGCTTCATACCATTGCACCACCTGCTCGACCGCCTGGTCGACCGACAATGCGGAGGTATCAAGCAGCTTTGCATCCGCCGCGGGCTTGAGCGGCGCGGCTGCGCGCTGACTGTCACGCTCGTCGCGCTCACGCAAATCCCGGAGCAAGTCATCTATATTAGCAGAAAATCCTTTTTGGATCAATTGCTTATGCCGGCGCGCCGCGCGCGCTTCCACGCTCGCGGTCATGAACACTTTCAGCACCGCATCCTGGAAGATCACGGTGCCCATGTCGCGACCGTCGGCAACAAGCCCCGGCTCCTTGCGAAACGCCCGCTGACGCGCCACCAGCGCGGCTCGCACGGGCACGTGCACGGCGATCGCCGAGGCCTGGCTGCCCACTTCCTCGGCGCGGATTTCGTTCGACACGTCGACGCCGTCGAGTTGCGCGAGCCCCTCGCGAAACGTGATGTGAAGGTCGTCGATCAGCGTCACGAGCGCGTCGACGTCGTTTTCGGCAACGCCGTAGCGCAGGCTCGCGAGCGCCGCGAGCCGGTAGAGCGCGCCGCTGTCGAGCAGGTGAAAGCCGAGGTTCGCGGCGACCAGCGCGGCCACGGTGCCTTTGCCGGAGGCACTCGGGCCGTCGATCGTAATGACGGGCGTCTGGTGAAAGGGACGGGTCGGTTTCATCGAAAAAGTCGCACGTCAGTCGGTTCGCAAGCGAATCCGGGTTGAATCAGGGTTGGGCGAGCGCGGCGAAGCGCTCGAAATAATCGGGGAACGTCTTGCCGACGCACTTCGGGTCGTTGATGCGGATCGGCACGCCACCGAGGCTCACAAGCGAAAAGCACATCGCCATACGGTGGTCGTCGTAGGTGTCGATCGCGGCGTTCGGAATCAGCTTTTCGGGCGGCGTGACGACAAGGAAATCCTCGCCCTCCTGCACCTTCGCGCCGACCTTGCGCAGTTCGGTCGCCATCGCGGCGATGCGGTCGGTCTCCTTCACGCGCCAGCTCGCGATGTTGCGCAGCGTGGTCGTGCCGTCCGCGAACAGCGCGGCGACGGCGATCGTCATCGCGGCATCGGGAATCAGGTTGAAGTCCATGTCGATCGGGTCGAGCTTGCCGTGATCATTGCCGACGCCGCGCACTTCGATCCAGTCCTCGCCCATCTGCAGGTTCGCACCCATCCGGATCAGCGCATCGGCAAAGCCGACGTCGCCCTGGATGCTCGCGCGGCCGACGCCCTCCACTTTCAGCGGGCCGCCGCCGAGCGCGCCCGCCGCAAGGAAATACGACGCCGACGACGCATCGCCCTCCACCATGATCCGGCCCGGCGACTGATAGCGCTGCCCCGCCGGTACGACGAACTGGTGCCAGCCGTGCCGCTCGACCTTGATGCCGAAGCGCTCCATCAGCTTGATCGTGATCTCGATGTACGGCTTCGAGATCAGCTCGCCCTCCACCTGCACGGTGGTGACGCCGCTCGCGGTACGCAGGAGCGGCAGCGTCATCAGCAGCGAGGTCAGGAACTGGCTCGACACGTCGCCGCGCACGCGGATCGGCGCCTCGGCGGAAATCTGCGCGGGACGAATCCGCAGCGGCGGATAGCCTTCGTTCTGCTCGTAGTCGATCTGCGCACCGATCTGCCGCAAGCCGTCGACGAGATCGCCGATCGGCCGCTCGTGCATGCGCGGCACGCCGTGGATCCGGTAGTCGCCGCCGTTCACGGCGAGCGCCGCGGTCAGCGGACGCACCGCCGTGCCCGCGTTGCCGAGGAACAGGTCGGCCGTGCGCGCGGTGAACGCGCCGCGCGTGCCGGTGACGACGCAGGTGTCGCCGTCGCGCTTCAGACGCACGCCGAGCTTTTCGAGCGCGTCGAGCATCACGCGGGTGTCGTCGGAATCGAGCAGGTTCGTGATCGTCGTGTCGCCCTCGGCGAGCGCCGCGAGCAGTAGCACACGGTTCGAGATGCTCTTCGAGCCGGGCAGACGAACCGTGCCGGACGCACGGGAAAAAGGTCCGAGATCGAGGAATTCCATGATGAGTCCAGTTTCCGGTTATTTCGACGCGTCGCTGCCGGCCACGCCGGTTGCGCGCTGTTCCTGCCATTGACTGCGCGCGACGCGCGAGCGCGCGAACACGGCTTCGAGCGCGGCGCCGTCGCCGGCTTCGATCGCCGTGCGCAGGCGCGCGAGCACCGCGGTGTAAGCGTCGAGTTCGTCGAGCAACGCGGCCCGATTGGCGACGCACACGTCGCGCCACATTTCCGGGCTCGACGCGGCGATGCGTGTGAAGTCGCGAAAGCCGCCCGCCGCGAACGAGAACTTCAACGCGGCATCGGGCGAATTGAGAATCTGCTCGACGAGCGCGAACGACAGCACGTGCGGCAGATGGCTGACCGACGCGAACACGCGGTCATGCTGCTCGGGCAGCATGTCCCGCACGAGCGCGCCGGTTGCGCGCCACATCGCCGCGACCCGCTCGACCGCCTGCGGCGCATTCTCCGGCAGCGGACACAGCACGACGTTGCGATTCACGTACAGATCGGGCAAGGCGGCGTCGACGCCGCTCGACTCGCGCCCGGCAATCGGATGGCCCGGCACGAACTGGCCGATCCGCGCGCCGAGCGCCGCGCGCGCCGCGGCCACCACGTCGGACTTGGTGCTGCCCGCGTCGGTAACGATCGTGTTTGCATCGAGATACGGCGCGATGCGCTCGAGCAACGGCTGCGTCTGGGCGACAGGCGCCGCGAGCAGCACGAAATCCGCGCCGGCGAGCGCGGCGCGCAACGCGGCATCGTCGTCGAGCGACGCGGCGTCATCGATCACACCGAGCGCCAAGGCGCGCTCGCTCGACGCGGACGTCCGTCCCACGCCGATCACCGTGCGCGCCCCATCGGCCTCGCCGCGTTCGCGCAAAGCGCGCGCGAGCGATCCGCCGATCAGGCCGACACCGAAAATCACCAGCTTGTCAAAAGAAAACGCGGCCACGTCGGTCACACAGTCGGTTACACAATAAGCACGCCAACCTCGCTGGGCGGGCGCGCGGTTCAAGAAGGATCAGCGCTGATTCACGCCAAAGGCGCGGCAAGCTCAGCAAGCGCCTTTTCGAGCGCCGCGACAAACGCGTCGTTTTCCTCGGGCAGCCCGATCGTAATACGCAGCCATTGCGGCAAACCGTAGTTGGCGACCGGCCGCACGATCACGGCCTGTTTCAGCAGCGAGAGGTTCACATGGGCGCCCGCCGAATCGTCGTTGCCGACGCGCACGAGCACGAAATTGCCCGCGGACGGCACGTATTCGAGGCTGAGCCGGTCGAACGCCTCGGTCAAACGACGATAGCCTTGCGCATTCAGCGCCGCGCTCTTTTCGAGAAACTCGCTGTCGTTCAGTGCGGCGATGGCCGCGGCCTGCGCGAGCGTATTCACGTTGAACGGCTGACGCAGACGGTTCAGCAGGTCGGTCAATTCAGGCTGCGCGATCGCAAAGCCGATGCGCAAACCGGCGAGCCCGAACGCCTTCGAGAACGTGCGCGACACGAGCAGGTTCGGGTAGCGGCGCACCCAGTCGATCGAATCGTAGCGCTTGTCCGCCGGCAGATATTCGGTGTACGCCTCGTCGAGCACCACGACCACATGGCGCGGCACCTTGTCGAGAAACGCCGCGAGTGTCGGGCCGTCGACGAACGTGCCGGTCGGATTGTTCGGATTGGCGACGAAGACAAGCCGGGTATCGTCGTCGATCGCGGCAAGCATCGCGTCGAGATCGTGACCATGACGCACCGCCGGCACGGCAACCGCGCGCGCGCCGACGCCCTGCGCCGCAAGCGCATAGACCATGAACGAATACTGCGAGAACACGACCGCCTGGCCTTTCTCGACGAACGCATGAGCGGCGAGTTCGAGAATGTCGTTGCTGCCGTTGCCGAGCGTGATCCACTCGGCCGGCACACCGTAGCGCGCGGCGAGTGCCGCCTTCAGCTCGAAGCCGTTCGAATCCGGATAACGGCCAAGATCGGCGATCGCCTGCGTCATCGCGCGCTGCGCCGAGGCAGGCATGCCGAGCGGATTTTCATTCGACGCCAGCTTCACGATGCTCGCCTCTTCGAGACCGAACTCGCGGGCCACTTCCGAAATCGGCTTGCCGGCAATGTACGGCGCGATCGCGCGCACGTAGGAAGGGCCGAAAGACGCTGTCATGAAAAAATCTCCGAACGACGATGATGGGTGAAACTGATGGGTGAAGCACGCGCAAATATGCCGTCCGAACACCCGGATCAGACCGCCGGGCAACGCACCGCGCGTCGCCCAGATTCCGCTGACCGCCCCTAGCGGGCGCGCGGATACGAGCCGAGTATCTTCAGGAACGCGGCCTTCTCGCCGAGTCCGGCCAGCGCGGCGGCCACGGCCGCATCGTCACGATGGCCCTCGATGTCGATATAGAAGTAATACTCCCACGTGCCGACGCGCGCCGGACGCGACTCGAAACGCGTCATCGACACGCCGTGGCGCGAGAGCGGCTCGAGCAGCTTGACCATCGCGCCCGGCTCGTTGGGAACCGACACGATCAGCGAGGTCTGGTCGTGGCCGCTCGGGCCGGTCGGCTGCTTGCCGATCATGACGAAGCGCGTGCGGTTGTGCGGGTCGTCTTGAATCAGCGCGTTGGTGACCAGCAGGCCGTAGTGGATCGCGGCGCGGTCGCCGGCAACGGCGGCAACGCCCGGATCTTCGGCCGCCATGCGCGCGGCTTCCGCATTGCTCGACACCGCCTCGCGCTTCAGATGCGGCGCATTCGTCGACAACCAGCGCTGGCACTGCGCGAGCGCCTGCGCATGCGCGCATACGCGCGTCACACCGGCGAGACCGTTTTGCGTGAGCAGGTTGTGATGGATCGGCAACGCGAGTTCGCCGCCGATAATCAACTGCGTCTGCAGCAACAGATCGAGCGTGCGCGACACCGCGCCTTCGGTCGAATTCTCGACCGGCACGACGCCGAAGTCGGCGGCGCCCGCCTCGACCGCGCGGAACACTTCGTCGATCGACGGACACGGCAGCCCTTCGATCGACTGACCGAAGTACTCGTGCATCGCCTGTTCGCTATAGGTGCCGACCGGCCCGAGGTAGGCCGCCTTGAGCGTCTTTTCGAGCGCGCGGCTCGCCGCCATGATCTCGCGCCAGATCGCGCCGATATGCTCGTCCTTGAGCGGTCCCGCGCTCATCTCCTGCAAGCGCGCGATCACCTGCAATTCGCGCTCGGGGCGGAACACCGGCGCGTTGAAATGCTTCTTGACCTCGCCCACCTCGAGCGCGACCGACGCGCGCTGGTTCAGGAGCGCGATCAGTTGCGCGTCGAGCGCGTCGATACGATCGCGCAGAGGTTTGAGTCGTGTATTGAGTTCGTCGTCCATGCGTGAAAAATGGCTCTGCCGGGTAACTGCTGGAAAAGATGCGCGCGCCTGCCGGTCAATACGGCTCAGGCGCTGCGCTGTTCGAATTCCTTCATGTATTCGACAAGCGACTTGACGCCTTCGAGCGGGACGGCGTTATAAATCGACGCCCGCATGCCGCCGACGGACTTGTGGCCCTTTAGCTGCACCAATCCCCGCGCTTTCGCGCCGGTCAGGAAATCTTCGTTGCGCGACTCGTCGACGAGGAAGAACGGTACGTTCATCCGCGAACGCGAGCCACGTTCGACCTTGTTCAGATAGAAGCGGCTCGAATCGATCGCGTCGTACAGCAGCTTCGACTTTTCGAGATTGCGCGCTTCCATCGCCGCCAGGCCGCCCTGCTTTTTCAACCACTTGAACACGAGCCCGGCGATATAGATCGCGTAGGTGGGCGGCGTGTTGTACATCGAATTGTTTTCGGCGACGGTCTTCCATTCGAACGCCGACGGACAGATCGGCATCGCGCGATCGAGCATGTCCTCGCGTACGATCACGACCGTGACACCGGCCATGCCGATATTCTTCTGCGCGCCGCCGAACAGTACGCCGTATTTGGCGATGTCCATCGGGCGCGACAGGATATGCGACGACGCGTCCGCAACGAGCGGAATCTCGCCTAGATCGGGAATCTCAAACGCCTCGACGCCGTGAATCGTCTCGTTCGTGCACAGATGCACGTAGGCCGGATCGTCCGACAATTGCCATTCCGAGTGCGCCGGCGCGCGCGTAAAGCCGCTCGCGGTCTGACCGGTCGCGGCCAGATGCACGGTGCCGTATTTCTGCGCTTCCTTGAACGACTTCTGCGACCACGAGCCAGTCACGACGAAGTCGGCGCGCGGCTTCGTGCCGAGCAGATTCATCGGCACGATGGCGTTTTCGCCGAGCCCGCCGCCCTGCAGGAACAGGATGCGATGACTGGCCGGCACCTGCAGCAATTCGCGCAGATCGGTCAACGCTTCCTCGTGGATCGACATGAACTCCTTGCCGCGATGGCTCATTTCCATCACGCTCATGCCGCTGCCGTGCCAGTTGAGCATCTCGTCGGCTGCCTGGCGCAGCACTTCTTCGGGCATGGCCGCCGGGCCGGCGGAGAAATTAAAGACGCGCATGTGGAGTCCTGGAAGCGGGCGCGAAAAAACGGAATCGCGCGGGAAATCGGCGAAAAGACCTGCGAAATGGCTCGCCGAAAAAGAAAATGGCCGTCTGCGCCAGTGCGCAAACGACCATTATCGCATTGTCGCCGCCAACCCGCCACGCCGCGTAGCCCGGCGGCTGCGCCCTCCCGGGCATTGACCCGACGGACGCGGCGGCAGGCTGCGCACTCAGCGCAGCCGTGCGAGCGGAATTTACTTGGCGGCCGGCTTGACCGAAGCGACTTCCTTGTCGGCTTGAGCGCGCGTTGCCTTGATCGATTCCGGCATGTACTTCTGCATCAGACCGTTCACGACGTCGCGACCAACCTGATCCTGCACCTGGATGAACTTGCGGCCAGTCGGGCTCTTGTAGAACGTGGTCAGGTCCTTGATTTCCGACGTGCTGTAGTACTTCGCGTACGCGTCGTACTGAGCCTGCATTGCGTCCTGACGGAAGGCGTCCGTTGCGAACACCTGACCTGCGCCGTCGACCAGCTTCGGCACTGCGTTCTGCTGCAGCGACGGAACGGCAGCCTGCTTCTGCTTGTCCGTCAGCGTCTTGTTTTCGCTCAGCGCGTCCGACAGGATGGCCGGCACGAGCTGCTTGGCCTGCATCTGCGCGCTGTTGCCGATTGCACCGACCAGCTTCTGCGCGTCGATGGCGTCGAGCAGGTCCTTGATGGCAGCCTGCTTGGCCGGATCAACCGGTGCTGCGGCAGCAGCCGGTGCCGCCGGCGCCTGGTTCTGCAGCGCTTGAGCCATGGCGAAGGTCGGTACGAGGGCAGCCAGCAACATCAGTTGTTTGAATCGTTTTTGCATCATTACTCCCTAAGAGAAATTAACTTGAACCGCGCGCCTCGCTGGAAGCGCGTATCGGCCCGATACGCGAGGATTCGCAGCGTAGCTTCAACTTATTAACCGGGGCTGAAACCACCGGCACGGATCAGACCGCGCCGCCTTCGTCGTTGTCGCCTTCAGCGGGGCTTTCGGAATCGCTCTCCGCCTCGCCTTCAGCCTCAGCCACCTGTTGCAGACCGGACAGCTTGGTCCCTTCGTCAAGGCTGATGAGTGTAACACCTTGGGTTGCGCGCCCCATTTCGCGGATTTCCGAGACACGCGTGCGGATCAGCACGCCCGTCGTCGTGATCAGCATGATCTGCGCCTCCGGGCCCACCAGCGTCGCCGCGACGACCTTGCCGTTGCGCTCCGACGTCTGGATCGCGATCATGCCCTTCGTGCCGCGGCCGTGACGCGTGTACTCGGTGATCGAGGTGCGCTTGCCAAAACCGTTTTCGGTCGCGGTCAGCACCGACTGCTGCTCGTCGCCGGCCACCAGCAGCGCGATCACGCTCTGCCCGTCTTCGAGCTGCATGCCGCGCACGCCGCGCGCTTCACGCCCCATCGGACGCACGTCGTTTTCGTCGAAGCGCACCGCCTTGCCCGAATCCGAGAACAGCATCACGTCGTGCTGGCCGTCCGTAATGGCCGCGCCGATCAGGTAGTCGCCCTCATCGAGGCCGACCGCAATAATACCCTTGCGCAGCGGGCGGCTGAATGCCTCGAGCGGAGTCTTTTTTACCGTTCCTAACGCGGTAGCCATGAACACGAATTTGTCGGCCGAAAACTCCTTGACCGGCAGCACGACCGTGATCTTTTCGCCTTCCTGCAACGGGAACATGTTGACGATCGGGCGGCCGCGCGAATTGCGCGAGCCCTGCGGCACTTCGTAGACCTTGACCCAGTACACGCGGCCGCGGTTCGAGAAGCACAGGATGTGGTCGTGCGTATTGGCGATGAAGAGCGTGTCGATCCAGTCGTCTTCCTTCATCGAGGTGGCCTGTTTGCCGCGACCACCGCGCTTCTGGGCCCGATATTCGGACAACGGCTGCGATTTCACGTAACCCGCGTGCGACATGGTCACGACCATTTCCTGCGGCGTGATCAGGTCTTCGGTATTCAGTTCGGTCGCGTTCAGCTCGATCTTCGAGCGGCGCGCATCGCCGAATTCGGCCTTGATCGACGTGAGTTCCTCGACGATGATCGCCGAAATGCGCTCCGGGCGCGCCAGGATGTCGAGCAGGTCGGCGATCTGCGCCATGACGTCGCGGTACTCGCCGATGATCTTGTCCTGCTCGAGACCGGTCAGGCGCTGCAGACGCATCTGCAGGATTTCCTGCGCCTGGGTGTCGGACAGACGGTAGAGACCGTCGGCCTGCATGCCGAACGACGGGTTCAGCCCTTCCGGACGGTAAGCCTCGCGGCCACCCGCCGTGGCGTTGTCAGCCTCGGCGCGCGACAGCATGTCGCGCACGAGCGACGAATCCCACGCGCGCGACATCAGTTCCTGCTTGGCGATAGGCGGCGTGGGCGCGGCCTTGATGAGCGCGATGAATTCGTCGATGTTCGCGAGCGCAACCGCGAGACCTTCGAGCACGTGGCCGCGTTCGCGCGCCTTGCGCAGTTCGAAGACCGTGCGCCGCGTCAGCACTTCCCGGCGATGCGACAGGAAGCACGTCAGCATTTCCTTCAGATTCAGCAGCTTAGGCTGGCCGTCGACGAGCGCGACCATGTTCATGCCGAAGGTGTCCTGAAGTTGGGTCGCCTTGTACAGATTGTTCAGCACGACCTCGGGCACTTCGCCGCGCTTCAACTCGATCACGACGCGCATGCCGCTCTTGTCGGATTCGTCGCGGATGTCGGAAATGCCTTCGAGCTTCTTCTCGTTGACGAGCTCGGCGATACGCTCGAGCAGCGAACGCTTGTTCACCTGATACGGCAGCTCGTCGACGATGATCGCCATGCGCTGGCCGCGGTCGATTTCCTCGAAGTGCGTGAGCGCGCGCATGACCACGCGGCCGCGCCCCGTGCGATAGCCGTCGCGCACGCCTGCCACGCCATAGATGATGCCGGCGGTCGGGAAGTCGGGCGCGGGGATGATCTCGATCAGCTCGTCGATCGTCGCTTCGGGGTTTTTCAGCAGATGCTGACAGGCGTCGACGACCTCGTTGAGGTTGTGCGGCGGGATGTTGGTTGCCATGCCGACCGCGATGCCCGACGAACCGTTGATCAGCAGGTTCGGGATGCGCGCGGGCAGGATGGCCGGTTCGTTTTCGCTGCCGTCGTAGTTCGGCACGAAGTCGACCGTTTCCTTGTCGATGTCGGCCAGCAGTTCGTGGCCGATCTTCGCCATGCGGATTTCGGTGTAGCGCATGGCCGCGGCGTTGTCGCCGTCGACCGAACCGAAGTTGCCCTGGCCGTCGACCAGCATGTAGCGCAGCGAGAAGTCCTGCGCCATGCGAACGATGGTGTCGTAGACAGCCGTGTCGCCGTGCGGATGGTATTTACCGATGACATCGCCGACGATACGCGCCGACTTCTTGTACGCCCGGTTCCAGTCGTTGTTCAGCTCGTGCATCGCGTACAGCACGCGCCGGTGCACCGGCTTCAGGCCATCGCGGACATCGGGAAGCGCTCGCCCTACGATCACGCTCATCGCGTAATCGAGATACGAACGGCGCATTTCCTCCTCTAGGGAGATTGGCAGAGTCTCTTTGGCGAATTGATCCATTATCCGTATCTTTTACGTGCGAAGGCGACGGGTTCGCAGCACCTTCGCGTAAGCATTGCAGGCGCAACGCATCACGTGATTCTAACATGCCGGGCATCCGCCTCCGGCGATGGTACGTATACATATTAGAGGGCATGCGAAAACACCATTCCGGCCTGCCACTTTCTGTCACGATCAGGCTCGATTCCTGCATGCGGCGATTCGCCGCTGAGCCAGGCCTGGCGTACCCGCGCGGCGAATATCTTTGTTGCGCATGCACCACAATTGAAGAGGGATTTGATGGGGGGCGGATTTTTTTTTCGTAGGAGGGGAACGATATGGCAAAATGCCAACGCACAAAGAGTCAGACGCTGCTCGAAGTCTACACAGACGTTTTTTGTTCTGCACCAATGTTATACTTCGAGCAATGTATGACTTGTCTTCGTCAACAGGCTCGCAGTAAACCTGCGGTAATCTCAATTTCGAGAGGAGAAATATGAATAAACTTTCAAAGCTCGCGTTCATTGCAGCTACCGCGGTTATGGCTGCATCCGCCATGGCACAGTCGGTGCCGGCGTCGCGACAAGCCACGAACGACAACTGGGTGAATGGCACCGGCGAATACGTGTGGATGAACGGCACGAACGAGCTTTGCTGGCGCGATGCATTCTGGACGCCGGCAACGGCTAACGCCAAGTGCGACGGCGCTCTGGTTGCTCAAGCTCCGACCCCGCCGGCACCGGTCGCTCCGGTCGCTCCGATCACCAGCCAGAAGATTACGTACCAGGCCGACGCTCTGTTCGACTTCGACAAGGCAATCCTGAAGCCGGCTGGCAAGGAACGTCTGAGCGAACTGGCAGCGAAGATTCAAGGCATCAACCTCGAAGTCGTGGTCGCTACGGGCCACACCGACCGTATCGGTTCGGACGCATACAACGACCGTCTGTCGATGCGCCGTGCTCAAGCTGTGAAGGCATTCCTGGTCAGCAAGGGCATCGAATCCAACCGTATCTACACGGAAGGCAAGGGCCGCCGCAACCCGGTCACGACCGGCTGCAACCAGAAGAACCGCAAGCAACTCATCGCCTGCCTCGCACCGGACCGTCGCGTGGAAGTCGAAGTTGTCGGTACGCCGAAGCAGTAAGCTGCGACTTACCGCAGTATCGAAAGCCCCGCTCTGGCGGGGCTTTTTTTATGCCCGCGCGCCTCATCGAGCCGGCACTTTTGCCGCCCCGTCTCTCGCCCTATATACTCGGGGTTTATCCTCGAGCGCTCGCTCACCGCTCTCATCGAGGCAGCTTTCGCCATGACCAACGCCGATCCCCACGAACTACAGAAATTCAGCGACCTCGCGCATCGGTGGTGGGACCCGAATGCCGAATTCAAGCCGTTGCACGAACTCAACCCGATTCGCCTCGGCTGGATCGACACTCACGCGCATCTGGCTGGCAAAAAAGTGCTGGATATCGGTTGCGGCGGCGGCATTCTGTCGGAATCGATGGCGAGTCTCGGCGCTCATGTGAAGGGCATCGACCTGTCGACGCAGGCACTCGGCGTCGCAGATCTGCACAGCCTTGAAAGCGGTGTAACAGTCGATTACGAAGAAATCGCCGCCGAAGCACTCGCTGCCCGCGAACCGGCCACCTACGACGTGGTCACCTGCATGGAAATGCTCGAACACGTGCCCGAGCCGGCCGCAATCGTCGACGCCTGCAAGAAACTTGTGAAGCCGGGCGGCTGGGTGTTCTTCTCCACCTTGAACCGCAACGTGAAGTCGTACCTGTTCGCGGTGATCGGCGCCGAATACATCGCGCGGATGCTGCCCAAGGGCACGCACGACTACGCGCGCTTCATCCGTCCATCGGAACTCGCGGGCTTCGTGCGCGCCGCCGGCCTGCACACGACCGACATCAAGGGCATCGTCTATAACCCGCTCAGCAAGCATTTCGTGCTGTCGGCCGACACGAGCGTCAACTACATGCTCGCCTGCCGCCTCGACACCTGAACGCCCGAGCGTCCCGACCCGCTTTGACCCGCCGCCTCCGATCGAACAATGAGCGACCCGACTCCCCTACCCCAACGCGAAGACAATGACGACGCACTCGGTCTTTGCCAGGCCGTGCTTTTCGACCTCGACGGCACGCTAGCCGACACGGCACCCGATCTCGCGGCGGCCGTCAACAAGATGCGCCACGATCGCGGACTCGACATGGTCCCGCTCGAAAAGCTGCGTCCACTCGCGTCCGCGGGTGCGCGTGGGCTGATCGGCGGCGCGTTCGGCATTGGACCGGATCATCACGAATTCACCTCGATGCGCGAGGAATTCCTCGCCAACTACGAAGCGGATCTGTGCATCGAGACCACGCTCTTTCCGGGCATCGCCGAAGTGCTCGACGAACTCGACGCGCGCGGCGTGCGCTGGGGCATCGTCACGAACAAGGTCGCGCGGCTCACCGAGCCGCTGGTCGCGCAACTCGGCCTCGAGGAACGGGCGGGCTGCGTGGTGAGCGGCGACACCACCCCGCATCCGAAGCCGCACCCCGCGCCCTTGCTGCATGCCGCGCGCGAACTGGACATGGCGCCGGAGCGCATCGTCTATGTCGGCGACGACCTTCGCGACGTGCAGGCGGGCTTTGCCGCCGGCATGAAAACCGTCGCCGCGGCATACGGCTATTGCGGCAACGATATCCCGCCGACGCAATGGCACGCGCAGCACGTGGTCAGATCGCCGGCCGAGTTGCAGAAGCTGCTGCGCGAAATCAGCTGATTACGTGACGCCAATTCGCCAGCATCGCAGCCGTATCACGCCGATCCGACACACTTGCTGACACTGTTGCGCTGCATCCGCATTGGCGCGCCGTCAACCGGAAGTACGCGGAAACACGACGCGGCCGTCGATCTATTGTAAAATCTCCACTTGGCTCATAGATTCAGAGCAACGAACCGCGGGGGCGACCTGGTTTCGACAGGGGTTGCGAAGCGGCTAGGGCATGTCGAGGACCCGTCACCTCGTTAATCAATGGGAAAAACGTAACTGCAAACGACGATACGTTCGCACTGGCAGCCTAAGGGCCGCCGTCCTCTGCCTAGTTCACTGACGGGCTAGTGTCGCAAGACCGGTAGCAATACCGACAGAGGTCATATACGTCAGTTAAGCCTTGGCGGCGTCACGACGTCCGGGTCGAAAATCTAGTGAATCGCCGTAGCGCAGCGTGTTCGTCCGCGTCGCTCCGGTTAAATCAAAAGACAGAACTAAACATGTAGAACTGGTCGTAGAGGACTTCTGGACGCGGGTTCGATTCCCGCCGCCTCCACCAAACACCTTCCAAACGTTCACCACGTTTCACCAGAAAACCCCGCCCGGCCTTGCCTTGCGGGGTTTTTTATTGCAATCTTTCACAAGCAACCCCCATTGCCTGCAACTCATATCCGGGGGTTGTCTTGGGGGTCTTTCACAACTCCGCCGATCGACAACCCCCAATGCCCCGCGGCGGCACCCCGAACGAGAAAGCATATGGCCCTGACCGATGTGGCGATCCGCAATGCCAAGCCGGCGGAGAAGCAGCAGAAGCTCTTCGACGGCGGCGGCCTGCATTTGCTCGTTACGCCGGCGGGCGGCAAGCGATGGGTGCTCAAGTACCGGTTCGGCGGCAAGGAGAAAAGCCTTGCCCTCGGCACCTATCCCGACGTGACACTCGTCGAGGCCCGCCAGAAGCGCGCCGCCGCGCGCGAAATGCTGGTGCAGGGGATCGATCCCAGTAAGACAAAGAAGGCCGAAAAGCGCACCCAGCGCCTCAACGCTGAGAATTCGTTCGAAGCCATCGCGCGCGAGTGGCACGCCAAGTACGCGCCCACCTGGTCAGACGGGCACGGCGCTCGCATCCTGCGCCGGCTCGAGGTAGACGCTTTTCCATGGATTGGCGGCAAGCCCGTTGCCGACCTCGCGCCGCCGGACGTGCTCGACGTGCTGCGTCGAGTCGAGAAGCGCGGCGCGCTCGAAACCGCCCACCGGCTCCACGCCAATATCGGGCAGGCGTGCCGCTATGCGGTAGCGACTGGTCGCGCCCAGCGTGACGTGACGGCTGATCTCCGCGGCGCATTGCCACCTGTACAGCCGGAGCATATGGCCGCTATTACCGACCCGAAACAGGTTGCCGAATTGCTGCGTGCGATCGACGGCTATCAGGGCACGCTTCCCGTGGTCTGCGCCCTTCGGCTCGCGCCCATGCTCTTCCAGCGCCCCGGCGAACTGCGCGCCGCCGAGTGGCCGGAATTCGACCTCGACGCCGCCACGTGGGAGATCCCGAGCGACCGGATGAAGCGCACGAAGCAAGGCAAGGCGGCAGGGAGTGCCCATATCGTCCCGCTGCCCGCGCAGGCCGTCGCAATTCTGCGCGAGCTGTATGCGCTCACGGGCAACGGCCGGTTCCTATTTCCAAGCGTCCGGACGAAGGATCGCCCCATGTCGGACAACACGGTCAACGCCGCCCTGCGCAGGCTCGGCTATGACGGCGACACGATGACCGGTCACGGCTTTCGGGCGACGGCGCGCACGATCCTCGATGAAGTCCTCGACGTTCCGGCAGCGATCATCGAGGCGCAGCTCGCGCACGCCGTGAAAGACCCGCTCGGGCGCGCGTACAACCGCACCGCTCACCTGGCGCAGCGTCGCGAGATGATGCAGAAGTGGGCTGACTACCTAGATGGAATCAAGACGGGCGCTCAAGTTATTTCGATGCGTCCGGATGCCAGCGCCGCATAGACGCTGCGCCCCATTGGCAGCTCCTTGCGATCCCGACCCGATGACCTACAATCATCGGCGCTCGAACAACAAAGGGGAATTGCCATGGGTGCAGAAGACCTCGATCCGCTGGGCACGAAAGCGCTCTCCGAAGCCGCCAAGACCGTGGTGGAAAAGACAACGACCGGGATCGGTGCGTTTCTCGGCAAAGTGTGCATGCCAGCAGCCGAGGAATTTGGCCTGCTGCTTCAGGACAAGGTGAAAAGTTGGCGCGCCACTAATGCCTCCGCTGTGGTTGAGAAAGCCCGGGCGCTAATAGAGCAAGATAACGGAACAGACGGTGCCCATGTGCATCCGCGCATAGCAGGTAAGATCATTGACAAGAGCTCCTGGGTTGATGCGGATAATCTGCAGGATATGTGGGCCGGCCTGTTCGCAAGTTCATGCACGCCCAACGGAACGGACGACAGCAATCTAACGTTCATTAATTTGCTCGATCAGTTGACCTCAAGTGAAGCGAAGCTGGTCGAATTCGTCTGCAGGGGCATCCGAATTTGCACGTCCGAGCACCGCCTCGTGCTTGCCGACACGTCGAAGGCAATCCCGCTTGACGGTTTGCGTAAAGTTACAGGCATTGACAGCGCGAGCGAGCTTGACATCGCCATTGACCACCTGCATGGAATGGGGCTTCTTGCACTAGGTAGCGGATTCGACATAAGCGGTAACCCCGCCGTCGCCAATCTGACGCCCAGCGCGCTATGTCTCAATCTGTTCGCTCGAACCCAAGGGTTCACGGGCGACCCGTACGAGTTTTACGAAAAGGAGACATCCACAGGTCCCGCGTCCCCCGACCCGGGAATCTCTATTCCCACCGAACATCACGATGCACTCTAGTCCGGAGATGTATCCGTCGCGCTCGCGGGCTAGTCCCTGAAATGCTTCCGCCGACGGGCGAAGTCCTCATCGTGCCATTTGACTTCGCGGAGCTATTGCACGAGGCGACGATCGCACAGCTTTCCATACAGGAAGAGGTTGGCAAATGATGTGCGTCGTCATCGCTCAAACCTACCAAGGCCGCACGAGCAGCCACTCACCCGTGCAGGGTACGGATTCATCGCCTTCAGCCGCGAATCTTGGCTTTGAGCTCGTCGACAGTGAGCCACCCGACGGGACGCTCCCACGGCACGTAGTTGTCGTAGAGCGCACGCTCATGCGGAGTCATCGTCTCACGAGTCACCTCACCTCGAATCACGCGCCGGAGCAGGTCGCACCTGACAACGCTGACGTCATCTGATCGGCCTTTGATCGAACCGTCCTCCAGACGTCGGATCCGCTCTCTAAGGAGCACCATGCTCTTTCTCCAATGCAGCAACGCGCCGCGCCAGATCGTCCGTCTCCACGATCTTCGCCTGCCCCTGAATGACAGCGATAACTGACTGGGCCTGATCCGCGGTCAATTGCCCGCGCGCCAGCGCATCGACGACAGCCCGTCCCTGCACGGCCAGTGATCCGGCGGGCAGAGCCACCGGGACCGGCGCGTCGGTTGGCCGAAGGCTGGGCACTATCTTGTCTACGCACAAGCGCAGCATCGCCGGGTCTCCGGCCAAGGCGAGATCGAGCACCTTATTCACGAGTTCCGGTGCGCGCGCAGCGAAAAGTGCCCGGAAGTCATCCCGACGATCGGTCCGACGGTCGCCTCGTGTCTTCGGTCGCCCTGCGGGATTGCCAGATTGCCCCTTCTTGAAAGCCATTGTTCCGTCGCTTGTTAATAACAGGAAACAGTGCACGCGCGATCGCGCCGCCGCGCGTGACATTGGGCAATCCCGCCACCACTCTTACTCCGCCCGAACAAAAGATCCGTCGTGAGCGAAGTACTTGCCGTCTTGTAGGTATCGGAGCGCTTTGCTCGATCGGTCCTCGGCGCTGTAGATGGTCGCGTGCGGCCTCCCGGGATCGAACTTATACGGGCTCAACGACTTGGCCTGGGGCTCCGGCAAAGCCCTCATAAACTCTCGCGTCACCGCATGAAACAGATTGCCGCCCTGCTGGACTGCAGGCACTTCGCCCGGTCCATAGCACTCACCGTACTCTTGGGTCTCGTCGAATTTGGGTTGCTTACTCATCAGTAACACTCCGTTAAGAAGGAAACGAACTTAAAATCGAATCAAGCTTGCTTGTGTGGCACCTCCCTCAGCGCGACCGTCCGACGGCCCGACATCAGATCTATACTGCGTTCCATGAATCCTCCGAAGCCATCCACCGAGAACTTCTCCGCATGGGACGACGTCAAGTACGGTCTCGGCTTCCTGCTGTCGGTCGCAATGTGGCTCGGCGGCTTAGGGTTCGTCGTCATTGCGCTGCTGGCGTAGCTACAAATGACGGAGCCGCAGCCTTTGCATAGCGCTGAGCATCGTCCTGAACATCGCTCGGCTCCCCCTGCATGGTTTTGCCAAGACTGAGCACCGCCTGCCGTGCTAGCCCGACACTCTGGATCTTGGTCGCTCGAGCTAGCCAGCTGACGAAGCGCGGATTCGTCATGAGCCGGGCGGTCAGATTGGCACCAGCCGCTGACGTCAGAAGGCCCGCTGCAAGTTGAGGGTTGCCCGTGCCGATCGCCGCGCCCACCGATGAGACCAGACCGGTCGCGGCCACTACTGGCGCGGTCCCGGAAGGATTCGAAAGCACCTTGCCGCCCTGTTTGATGCGATCAGCGGTTTTCGCGATCGCATCGAGCGACGCGCGGAGATTCCCGTCCTTGCTGGAAAACATCACGTTCTTGGCCTGCGGCGACATCCGGTTCCAGTTGGTCAAAAACGTCGAACTGGAAAACGCATCGCCCTCAGCGTTTTGAGCGCCGGCATTTGCCAATCCCATCCGTCGCACGAACGCCGACTTGACCACATCCCTCTCGGAGGGCGACAGACTCTTCATTACCGCAGAGATCTTGCTCGCGCCGGCCTGCATATCGGATGGGCTGACCGCCGAGGCAAACAGCTTCTCCGGCTCGGCGCCTTTCTTGGCCACGCTATCGAGAATGTCATCGATTCGAGCATGGCCGGCGCGCGCGAAGGCGTTGGCACGCTGCATTGCTTTGGTGGCGTCGGGTCCAGAAGCTACGGCGGCGGCGTCCAGATCTTTACTGAGTGCCGCATACAACGCTTTGAACTTTGATCGAGGCACATCGGCCGCAAGACCGTCCGTAATCTCATTGCCAACCAGAGTGCGCAGCTTCTTCATTGCCTCGTACGGCAACTGATTTGTAGAAGAACCTCCTGGAATCGGCACCGTATAGCCGCCCTTCGGAGCGCCGGTTGCGCCTGCAAATGGATTTTCAGGCACTACCATCACCCCCGGCCTCGTGCCGGCGGTGTCCGACTTCAGGGCCGACTCGATGTCCTGAATCTTTCCATTCTTGAAGAACCTCGAGAGTGCTTCCGCGCCCTGAATGTCTTCGTTCATCGACGCAAGCGCTTTGGACGTGTTCGTCACATCGACCGGCGTCTGCGGCTTGATGAAGTCGTCGAGTCTGTCGTATAGCGCCTTCTGGCCTTGCTTGAATCGATCGACGAACCCACCGGGCCCCGACAGTCCCTTTTCGATGGTGCGGCCGGCAACGAATGGCGTGGCGTTGATAGATAACCTGTCTGCGATCCGTTGGACCTTGTCCCCGATCTCGGAAGCCTGTGTCTCCGCCTTATTCGCCATCACGCCCGCGCCTCCGGGATATTTCCCAAGCAAGCTTTCGGTGGCCTGCGCAATGCGCGACCCGGTAGCCTGCCCGACACTGGGTGTGGTTCCCGCTGCCGCGAAATTGTCGATAGTCTTCGCAATGGCCGGCGCGTTACCGTCGCCGCCGCGCAGCAGATACTTGACCGGAGCCATGGCAGCACCGGCGAGATTTTTGAGCGTGTTGGGTGCCACCGGCAGCACGTCCGGGAACGGCGAGTCCGCGCTCAAGGCCTTCTCATACTCCGGATTCGCACCGACCGCTGGTGCGCCGAGCGTACGCCGCATTGTGTTTTCGACTGAGTTCGGATCGTTGGGAGGCAACTGAAGGCGCTGCCACCAGCCAGGCGATGACGCCGCAGACGGTTCGGGCGCAGCAGGCTGCGAACCACCGTCGGAATGGATGTGGGGAAAATTCTTCTGAATTGCCGACGCCATCGCCGTCTGGCTCATTCCGTCTGGAAATTCCAATTCGCCGACGCCGGGCACCTCAACGGTTTGGCTCATTTGAACGTCCCGGACGAAGGGTCATAAACCAGCCGCTTGCCGCCGCCCGCGCCGCCAGATGACTGGCCGGCGCCGCCACCGTCCTCGAGCAATTGTGACGCTGGAGACAGAAAGCGCCGGTTGAAGTCATCCTTGCCAGTGGATGTCTCGTACTGCCGTCTAAGCCCTTGTAGTTGGCCACCGAGCAGCTTCTTGGCGGTCGAAATCGCGCCGGCGAGCTGCGCCGGGCTGTTCGCGTCATTGAACGCTTTCGCAGCCTCCTCACGATCCGAAACTCCGCCGCCGGCCCCGACAATGGCCTTCACAACCTCGTCGGACACGATCTTCTTCGCCTCGTTGAAGTTGGTCGGAGCTGGATTACCGGTGCGCGCGGCGAGGTTCTGCGCCAGCCGGTTGAAATCGGTCGAATTGCCGTTCCTCAACGCCTGGCCGGCTTCGTTGAGCACATCAAGGTGGGACATTGCGACATTCAGCGAGCGAACGGTATTGCCCTGCTTGCCGGTCGCAAAGTCCTTGACAGCCTTCGACGATGCGCCATAGTCCTTCGCGTCGTAGTCGGGATTTAGTTCATGCACGCGCGCCATGATCCGAAGGCCTGCAGGCGTGCGCAGCGCCTGTCCAGTCATCGGAGGCATCGTGCCGTCGGCGATCGACTTGGCAACCGTATCGACGGTCGCCGGATCACTCCCGCCCGTCGCCTTTGTGACCGCGGCATTGTAATCATCCCTGCTGATACGACCCGCCTTCAAATCGGCGTTGAGTTTGCGGACCTCCGTCTCAGGTCGTGACTCCTCGTAGGCGAGGCGGCCGCGGTTCGTTGCCGCGTTCTGCGCTTCGATGCCGACTCGCTGAGCGCTTAGCCCTTCCTCGGCACGGTTGTGGCGCCCACGCTCAACAGAATCCTGATCGGCTCGAGTATCCTGGTTCTGCTGGTGCTGGGCTGCGAACTGATCCTTCACAGACAGCGCCTGAAACACACCGTTCGCGACCTGGTCGGGATTGAATTGCTTGGGTGCCTGAGCGAAATGCTGGGCATCGATCAGCCCACCATTTCTCAGCCCTTCGAGAGACTGTTCATACAACGGCTGAATCTGCGCAATCGCCTGTTGCTGCGGCACTCCTTGCTTTAGCAGATTGCTGTATTGCGTCATCAGTGCACCGCCTGCCTGGGCGAGAGCATCCATCTGCTTCAAGCCATTCTCGTAGTCGAAGTTCTTCGCCTGAGCGTTGTTCTTGCTCGTCGTCGACTGTTTCTCAGCGATATCGGCATAGCTCTTTTGCAAGGCCATGCCAGCGCTCGGATTCGCTCGTGTGACCGCACCTAGAGCGTCCGAGGTCGGCATCCCTGTGGCCGGGTCGAGCGCGCCCGGAGCTGACAGCGCCTGCCGGACCGCCTGGTCTTGCTTCTGCTTATTGATCAGGTCTGCAAGCGTATAGGCCTGCGCAATCGACTGGGTCGGGTTAAATTGCGGTGCTTGCGCCAGCAGCGGAATGCTTGCGTCGATTGCCATTTTCAGCCTCCTTGGGAGAGCGCGGCGGCTTCGTCTGAGCTCACGCCGGTCGAGGGCGCCCATGCCGAGCCGGCACCGTAGCTGCTCGAACCCTGCCCGGTCAGCTGGCTCAACAACCCGTACGTGGACGCGCTATTTCCAAGGCTGCTGAGCGCCCCCGAAAGCGCATTTGAGGACGCGACAGTGCCGGCAGCTGAAGCGTTCGCTGCGGAAGTGGTCAATTGCCCCGCGTTCGCAGCCGTCTGCAAACCCTGATTTCCGACATTGGTCGCAGCGTTCTGGCCCATCGTCGTCAGGCCACTCAGACGATTCGCATTGTTGGCCGCACTGTTGTAGTTCGTATTGAACGTCGAAAGCGCATTATTGAAGTCCTGCTGGTACGTCGTATCCGCCAATCCCTGACTGTACGAAAGAAGGTCTTTCAGCGTCGCACCAGAAAGTAACCCACCTCGGGCCGCCGCGCTGTTATTGATCGCCTGTTCGCCCTGATCAAGTTGAAATTGATACCCCGGCGTCTGACGCACCTGAGCCAACGTCGGCGCCGTGAACTGCTGTTGCAGGATACTGTTCGGATTGACGCTGATGCTCAGCGGGTTGGTCGTGCCGTTTGCGCCGTTAGCACCAGTCGTTCCGTTGGCGTTTCCGGTCACGTTGTAGCCCATGGCCTGCAGCAGGGGCGTGATCGCCGCACTGCCAAGATTCATATACGGCTGCTCGTTGCCCTCGATCGCCTGAAATTCGTTCCACTGCGTCTGGGCGGCTGCGTCCGCAGCATTCGCCTGAGTATCTGCCGCCGACTTGGCTCCATTCGAAGAAATAATGGCTCCGCCGATCACAGCGGCCCCCCCGATTGCCGCGGCTGCAATAGCTGCACTCATGCTTGTTGCTCCCTGATTGATTCGTAAGTAGCCTCGCGCTGGACAGCTTGCGGGCTACAGGCGACGATCATCTGCGTCTCTTTCCGTTGCCGGTTTAGCCTCAACTGAACGTTGTCTTCGCCGCCCAGCAGCTCCGCATTCGTCGATTCCGTGATCTCGATCATGATTTTGTCGAGATCGGTTTCGGTCGTCGCGTGATAGGTCGTCCAGACCGTCTCCTCGATCGCATAGCCGACGCGCTTTGTACCGGCCTTCGACACGATCGTGCAGGGTGCCGAGATCTCTCGGATTCCCTCATCAGTCGATACGGCGATGCGGCCTTTCGATACCGTGCAAAGGTGCTCATGCCGATGCACGGCGCCGGTCACCACGACACCGGCCGGTACCGTCATTTCGCGCGCATACATGCCTGGCGCGAAGTAGTGCCGAACCGGGCAATCCGCCTGTGGCAATTTTTGGATCTCGCGCTCCAGTGCCAGAATGCTTTCGCGCGTCACCGGTCCGTCGTCCGATGGCACAACAACGGAAGCGGCGCCGGCCGACAATGCGGACTTGTTCAATGCATGGCCCCTTGAAGCGGTTTCTGTCGTACGCGTGCGTACAGCTCGGCATCGAGCCCATCGGGGGTGTACGCGCGCATCCTCCCCTCGTCGACAAACCCCAGCGCTCGCGCCCACCGCTGGCCGTTTTGTGACACCGTCAAGACATCTGCCGAGATCCGTCGCTCTGGGCGTGAGTTGAGAAATCGCCGGACGATGTGGTGCAGCTCGAGCATTCGCGCCGCGCCGATGTCGGCGGCCACGGCAATCCACGCTGAAGCATTGCCACTCCACCAGGGAAGCAATCCGCCGCACGCCAAAACTCGCTCGCCGGAGAAAACTGAAAACGAAGGATTGGCCGCAAAGTGGGCTAACTGGCCCGCGTCTGATGCGGTCCGGGCGTATGGCGCGCCAGCGGGGTGCGACGCAAGCAAAAGGAAGTGCTGCGGTTTGAACGGCGTGGCGACCAACGGCCAAGCGTCAGGCTCCCCGAGTTCGACAGATTCTTGCGTAAGTCTTTGATTTCGCTACATCAGGGGTAGCGTTTTTGTCCCTACAAGGCGTCGGCGGTCGGGGTTGGCAGGTTCAGTGTCTGGAAGAGCTCCTTCTGTTCA